>NZ_AP014936.1:3747500-3958814 GCF_002355415.1 Sulfurifustis variabilis
CATCGAGCTGCGGAGCGAGCCGGGCAAGGGCTCCCGCTTTTCCTTCACGCTCCCGCTCGCCCGGGCGGGCAGAGAGGCCGCCGTCCCCGCCGGCGCGCCGCCCCCGAGGCCGGACGTCAGAGGCCTCAAGGTGCTGGTGGTCGACGACAACGAGATCAATCGGCAGTATCTCTATGCGCTTCTCCGGCGCCAGGGCGCCGAGGTGCACGAGGCCGAGGACGGCCTGCGCGCCGTGGAGGCGTGCGCGGCGCATGCGTACGACCTGGTCTTCATGGACATCCACATGCCGGGCATCGACGGTCTCGAGGCGGCGACGCAGATCCGGGACTCGCTCGGGCAGCAGAGCCGCACCCGCATCGTCGCCCTCACGGCGGATGCCGTATTCGCATCGGGCGTGCGGCCGGAGACCTCCCGTTTCGACGGCTACCTGGTGAAGCCCGTGACGCCCGACACGCTGTATGCCCTCCTCGGCGGCTTCGGCCGGCCTGCCGCGCCGTCGGTCGAAGACCTCCTTGCCGTCGCAGAGCCGACGGGCGAGTACGAAACGACGCTCGACCCGGCCGCCGGCATCCGGCTGGCTTCCGGTGACCGGGCGTTGTGGTCGGCGTCGGTGCGCAAGCTCCTCGCGCGCCTGCCGGAGCAGCTCGAGCGGGTCGGCCACGACGGCGGAAACGACCTCGCGCAGGTCGCGGAGACCGCCCACCAGATCGCCGGCTCGGCGACCTACTGCGCGGCACCGGCGCTCGAGCGCGCCGCGCGGCGACTGGAGGCGGCCGCGCGGGCAGGCGACCGTTCCCGCACGGAGGCGGCGGTCGTGGCGCTCCGGCTCGAGGCCGGACGTCTCGAGCGCGCGTGGGCGACGCTCGGCCCGGGGGAGTAGAAGGCAACGCCGGGGCCGGCTCGAACATGTCGATCGTTCTGCTGCTCGCCGCTTTCGGCGTAGGCGCGCTCATCGGGGCGGTCGGGATCGGCGGCCTGTTGCTGATCCCCGCGCTCACCGCCTTCGGCCACCTCGGCATCCACGAAGCGATGGCGACGGCGCTGTTCACCTTCCTCTTCACCGGCATCGCCGGCACCTGGCACTTTCAGCGGCGCGGAAGCATCGACTGGCGCATCACGGTGCCGGTTTGTGTCGGCGCGCTGCTCTTCGGTTTCTCCGGGGCATGGGCGAACGCCCGGCTCGACACGACGGCGCTTCAGCTCATTCTTGCCGGCGTCATCGTCTTTGCGGGGATCTACACCGTGCGGCCGCTCGGCCGCGACGGGCGGGCGGCGTTCGCCGGCCGAACCGGCGCGCAGCGCGTGCTCCTGCTCGGCATCGGCTCGATCGCCGGCTTCGGTTCGGGCCTCACGGGCGTAGGCGGTCCGGCGCTCTCCGTGCCCCTGATGGTGCTCTTCGGATTCCCCGCCCTGCAGACGATCGGGGCGAGCCAGGCGATCCAGATCGTCGCGGCCGCCTCCGGCACGCTCGGCAACCTGCAGTACGGGAGCATCGACACGACGCTCGCGCTTCCGGTCACGGCGGCCGAGCTCGCCGGCGTCTGGCTCGGCGCGCGCATCGCGCATGCGGTCGACGCGGGGAATCTGCGCCGCTTCGTGGCGGTGCTGTGCATCGCGACCGGAGCCGGTCTGTTCGTCCAGGCGCTCGGGCTCGCCTAGAATCGTCCCGGCACGCGGCGGGCCTGAAGAGGAGGCGCGCGTTTGGCTATGCTAGCGAGATGAAACCCCGCATCCTGGTCGTCGAGGACGAGCCCGGCATCGCCGACACCATCCGCTATGCGCTCGCCACGGACGGTTTCGACCCCGTCGTCTGCGGCACCGGCGCGGAGGCGCTCGCGAAGCTCGCCGACGGCGCGGTCTCCCTGGTCGTGCTCGACGTCGGGCTGCCGGACGTCAACGGTTTCGAGCTGTTCAAGCGCATGCACGCACTGACCGGGGCACCCGTGATCTTCCTCACGGCGCGCAGCGACGAGATCGACCGCGTTGCGGGGCTCGAGATGGGCGCGGACGATTACATGGCCAAACCGTTCTCGCCCCGGGAGCTGGCCGCGCGCGTGCGCGCGGTTCTGCGGCGCGTCCACAGGGAGAGCACTCCGGAGGAAAGCGTGCCGTCAGCCGGAACCCCCATCGCGATCGACGAGGAACGGCGGCGCATCCGCTATTACGGCCGCGTCCTCGAGCTGTCCCGCTACGAGTACGGGCTGCTGAAGACGCTCGCGGCGCGCCCCGGGCGCGTGTACTCGCGCGACGAGCTGCTCGAACGCGTGTGGGACGCGCCGGGCGAGAGCCTGGACCGGACGGTGGACGCCCACATCAAGACGCTGCGCGCGAAGCTGCACGCGATCGCTCCGGCGCGCGAGCCGATCCGAACGCACCGCGGCATCGGCTACGCCTTCGCCGACGACCTTCCGCCGACGCCCGCCGACGAGCCGTGAGCACCCGCAACCGCGTCTTCCTCGGCATCCTGATGATCTACGTGCTGGGGGTGGCGTTCCTCCTGTACCGCATCATCGACGACCTCGACCTGCGCTACCGCGAGTCGGCCGAGGAGTCCCTGGTCGAGACGTCGCACCTCCTTGCGAGCCTCATCGAGCGCGAGGTGCGCGACGGCGCCCTCCGCGTGGAGACGCTCGGTCCCGCGTTCCAGGCGCTCTACGCGCGGCCGGTCGACGCCCGGATCTACGCGCTGCACAAGACCCGCGTCGAGCTGCGCGTCTACGTCACGGACGCCCGGGGGCGCGTCGTGTTCGACTCGCTCGGACGCGACACGGGCGCGGACTACTCGCACTGGCGCGACGTGCGCCTCGCGCTCGCCGGACAGTACGGCGCGCGCTCGACCCGGGACATCGAGGACGACCCGCGCACCTCGGTGATGTACGTCGCGGCGCCCATCTACGCGCAGGGGGCGATCATCGGCGCCGTCACCGTCGGCAAGCCCGTGCAGAGCTTCGGCCAGTTCGTCGTCGCCGCGCGCCGGAACATCCTGGCGATCGGCGTCGGCTCGGTGGTCGCCGTGGTCGTGCTGGCCGTCATCGTCTCGGTGTGGCTGGTGCGGCCGTTCGCGTTCTTCGGCGAGTACGTGCGTTACGTGCGCGCGCAGCGCAGCCTCAATCCGCTGCGTCTGTGGCGGCGCGCGCTGCGGCTGATCGCCGGCGCCTACCAGGAGATGCGCGACACCCTCGCCGGCCGCCACTACGCCTCGGAGTACGTGCAGGCGCTGACGCACGAGATCAAGAGTCCGCTCTCGGCGATCCGGGGGGCCGCGGAGCTGCTTCAGGAGCCGATGCCGAGGCCCGAGCGCGAGCGCTTCATCGCGAACATCTCGCGGGAGTCGCGGCGCATCCAGGAGCTGGTCGACCGGCTGCTCGCGCTCTCCGCGCTCGAGACCCGCCACCGGCTGGAACGCGTCGAGACCGTCGACCTGCGCGGCCTGGTCGCTCAGGCGCTGCAGGCGGCGGAACCCGCCGCGAGCCGGCGCCGGGTCGCGCTCGCCTGCGCGGCGGGCGGGACCGTCAAGGTGGAGGGGGACGCGTTTCTTCTGACGTGCGCGCTCTCGAACCTCCTCGAGAACGCGATCGATTTCTCGCCCGAGGGCGGCACCGTCGAGGTCGGGCTGCACCTCGCCTCGCACCGGACCGTCGAGGTGAGCGTACGCGACCGCGGTCCCGGCGTCCCCGAGTACGCGCTGGACAAGGTCTTCGAGAAGTTCTACTCGCTGGCGCGGCCGCATTCGGGGAAGAAAGGCACGGGGCTCGGCCTCGCCTTCGTGGCGGAGGTCGCCGAGCTGCACCGCGGCCGCGTGAGCCTCACGAACGCACCCGGCGGCGGCGCGATCGCGAGGCTGGAGCTGCCTCGGGACTGAAGCGCCCGTCCGCGCGCGCGCCGCGGCGCTTTCACACTCGCTTCACGAAAACGACCCGAGGAGTTCAAACGGCCTTCCCACGCGCGGCTCATCCTCGCGTTCGTGCATCCGCACATCGCCGGGAGAAAGACCATGCCGTCGCATCGACACCGCTGGCTCGGGCCGCTCGCGCTCGCCGCCGCGCTGCTGCTGCTGTTCCTCGAACCCACCCGGGCGCTCGCCGGCGCCGGGCCGGCCGACCGCACCGAGAGCCCGTACTTCTTCGTCGACAGCGACGATCCCGAGGTGGATCGCCTGCCGCTCAAGGCGACCCGGGTCGACGTCCGCATCGTCGGCGTCATCGCCGATGTCACGGTCACGCAGCACTACCGCAACGAAGGCACGCGCGCGATCGAGGCGCGTTATGTCTTCCCGGGCTCCACCCGGGCCGCGGTCTATGGAATGAACGTGCGCCTCGCGGATCGGCTGCTGACCGCCCGGATCCGCGAGAAGGCACAGGCGCGCGTCGAGTACGACGCCGCGAAACGCGAGGGGAAGACCGCGGCCCTCCTCGAGCAGCACCGGCCGAACGTGTTCCAGATGAACGTCGCGAACATCCTTCCCGGCGACGACGTCGCCGTCGAGCTGCGCTACACCGAACTGTTGGTGCCGACGGACGGGACCTACCGGTTCGTGTTTCCCACGGTCGTCGGGCCGCGCTACAACGGCTCGCCCGAAAGCGGCAGCGGCACGAGCGAGAAGTGGATCTCGATGCCGTTCCTGCACCAGGGGGGTCTCTCGAACGCGCGCTTCGATCTCGCCGTCGAGCTGGCGACGCCGATCCCCCTGCAGGCGGTGAGCTCGCCCTCGCACCGGATCGAACCGAGCCGGATCTCCGACACGCAGACGCGCGTCGAGCTCGCCGCGACCGGCACGAACGAGAACAACCGCGATTTCGTGCTCGATTACCGCCTCGCCGGAGACCGCATCGAGTCGGGCATCCTGCTGTCGCGCGGCGACGCGACGACGGAAGGGGAGAACTTCTTCCTCGCCATGGTCGAGCCGCCGCGCGTGGTCGGCGCCGCGCAGATCGTGCCGCGCGAGTACGTCTTCGTCGTCGACGTCTCCGGATCCATGCACGGCTTTCCGCTCGACACCGCCAAGGCGCTGCTCGAGGACCTGGTCGGCAGCCTGCGGCCGAACGACACCTTCAACGTGATGCTGTTCGCCGGCGGCAGCCGGATGCTGGCGCCCGAGTCCGTGCCGGCCACGCGCGCGAACATCGAGCAGGCCCTGCGCCTGCTGCGCGACCAGCGCGGCGGCGGGAGCACGGAGCTGGTGCCCGCGCTGCGCCGGGCGCTCGCCCTTGCGCCCGACCGGGACCGGGCGCGCACCTTCGTGGTCGTCACCGACGGCTACGTCACGGTCGAGCGCGAGACCTTCGACCTGATCCGCCGGAACCTGGCGCGCGCCAACCTGTTCGCGTTCGGCATCGGCTCGTCGGTGAACCGTCACCTGATCGAAGGGATGGCGCGCGCGGGCCAGGGCGAGCCCTTCGTCGTCCTGCACGCGCGCGACGCGGCACGCGAGGCGGAGCGCTTCCGCCGGATGATCGACGCGCCGGTGCTCACGCATCTGCAGGCGCGCTTCGAGGGGCTCGACGTGTACGACGTCGAGCCGCCGCTGCTGCCCGACGTGTTCGCGCAGCGCCCGGTGGTGCTTTACGGCAAGTGGCGCGGGGAGCCGCACGGGCGGCTGGTGCTCGAGGGCGAGTCGGCCGCAGGGACGTTCCGCGCGCGGCTCGACGTCGCCCCCGACCGGGTCTCCGCCGGTTTCGGCGCGCTGCGGTACCTGTGGGCGCGCCAGCGCATCGCGACCCTGTCCGATCAGGAGGGTCTCGAAGGCGGCAGCGCATACCGGGACGAAATCCTGGGCCTCGGTCTGCGCTACAACCTGCTCACGCAGTACACGTCGTTCATCGCCGTGGACCAGGTGGTGCGCAATCCCGCGGCGGACGGCGTCACGGTCGATCAACCCTCGCCGCTGCCCCAGGGCGTGAGCGATCTCGCGGTCGGCGGGGAAGTGCCGAGCACGCCGGAGCCCGGCGTGTGGTGGATGCTCGCGATCGCCGGCCTGGCCATGCTCTGGCGGCTGCGTCGCCTTTCGCCCGCGACCGGAGTCCTGCCGTGAACCTCGCGGCGAGGGTGGCGTGGGTGGACCGCCTGCCGGCGGGCCTCTGGCTGATCCTGCCGGTCGTGGCGCTGACGCCCGTATGGCTCTGGAGCGCCGCGCGCCTGCTCGACCGGTCGGACGATCCGCTCGGTGTCGTGGCGCTCGCCGCGCTCGCGGCGCTCGTCGCGCGCGATCGCGATCGCTTCAGCCGCCGCCCCCGGGCCGGCTGGCTGGTCGTGACGACGCTGCTCGCCGCGGCCGCGATCCTGGGCGGCGGCGCGTTGCCGCCGCTCGCCCGCGGCGTGCTGGCCGTGCTCGCGGTGTGCGCGACGATGATGGCCGTGCGCGTTCCGGCGCAACCGATGCTGGCGCTGACCGGGCTGGCGCTGCTCGCGCTGCCGCTGCTCTCGTCGCTGCAGTTTTTCGTCGGCTATCCGCTGCGCGTGA
Source organism: Sulfurifustis variabilis (assembly GCF_002355415.1). Taxonomy (GTDB): domain Bacteria; phylum Pseudomonadota; class Gammaproteobacteria; order Acidiferrobacterales; family Sulfurifustaceae; genus Sulfurifustis; species Sulfurifustis variabilis. The sequence continues at coordinate 3,753,961 of NZ_AP014936.1, forward strand.
TCACGGCCGAAGCCTCGCGCCTGCTCCTCGCCGCGCACGGCGTCGACGTCATGCGCGAGGGGAGTACTCTCGCGATCGCGGGAACCGTCGTGATGGTCGACGCGCCGTGCTCGGGGATCCAGATGGGCTGGGTCGCGTACTTCACCGCCTGCGCCGCGGCCGCCTGGCTGCGCCTCCCCGACGGGCGATTCCTGCGCCGGGTTCCGCTCGTCGGCGTCACCGTGCTGGCCGGCAACATCCTGCGAAACACGGTGCTCGTCGTGAGCGAGGCCGGACTCGTGCGATGGCCTGACTGGACGCACGAGGCGATCGGTGTCGCGGCGTTCGCCGTCGTGTGCCTGCTCGTGCTGTGGCAGGTCTCGGCGGCGGCACGCGCGCCGGTCGTGACGTGGGAGGTGCGCCTGCTGAACCACCCGGTGCGTCCCGTCTCCGCCGGCACCTGGGCCCGGCTGTTCGCCTTCGTCATGCTGACCGGACTGACGTTCTGGCCCTGGCTGGCGCCGCAGCCGGTGATCGCCGCCGCGGCCCCGCCCGCGATCGAGTGGCCCCGCGAGCTCGACGGCCGCCCGTTGCGGCCGCTCGCGCTGTCCGCCGTCGAACAGCGCTTCGCCGACCGGTTCCCCGGCGCCATCGCGCGCTTCACGGACGGCGAGGGTGCGATCGTGCTCCGCCATGTAACCGCCCCCACGCGCATGCTCCACCCCGCCGTCGACTGCTATCGCGGCCTCGGTTACCGCGTGGGCTCGGACACGCTCGAGCGGGCGGGGGATAGGCGGTCGGGCGTTCCGCCGACGCTCTGGCGGTGCCTCGTGGCGGAGAAGAACGGGCGGCGCCTGCGCGTGTGCGAGCGCATCGTCGATGCCCACGGCCGGGGCTTCACCGACACGTCCGCCTGGTACTGGGCGGCGGTCACGGGCCGCTCGCACGGACCGTGGCGGGCGGTCACGACGGCGCGAATGCTTTGAAAGGCGCGGACCGGGCGGTCCTCGCCGCGTCAGCCCGTCGGCCCCGGTGGCCGGATGAGCCGGTCGTAGGCGTTCAGTATGCGCCGCGCCATCTTCGCGGCCAGCTCCTCGTCGACGCCGTCGAACCTGTCCGGCGTCGGAAACAGCCTCGCGAGGTCGTCCAGGATCTCGCGGAACTCTGCGCGCACGGCCGCGGGCAGGTGGTCGGCGTTCGTGCCCCGGAGGTGGAACTGGTAGGAGGTCCCCAGTCGCACCGCCGTCCGCTCCGGGGACGAGCACAGGATCTCGATCGCGGCGTAAAGCTCGCGCGTGGCCTCGGGCGTCATTGCGTCATCTCGCTTCGCGCTCAGGTCAGCCGGCTCATTCTGTCGTAGAGGCGCAGTATCTGCTTCGCCATCCGCGCCGCCTCGCGCGGCTCCACGTCGCGGGAATGCGGTGTGGGATACAGGGTCTCGAGCCTCGACATCATCCGCGCATACTCGTTGCGCAGCTCCGCGGGGAGTTCGGCGTCGGCGCCTTTCCGGAGACCCTCCCAGTAGGCATGGCCCACCCTTTCCACGATCGACCCCGGCATGGTGGCGAGCGCGGTCACCGCCGCGAAAAAATGTCTCCACCCTTCGATCGATTTCGACACCTGCTCACCGCTCCCTGTGAAGCACCGCGACCGTCCGGGCGGTGACGCTAGCAAATGGGGCGCCCGCCCGGCGATCCGGGTGACGACCCAATTGACAAGCGGGCGTGCGTGCGAACGGGTCTTTCATCGATGAGGCATTGTTGTTTATGCTCGCCGCAAAAGAACGATCGTCAGGGAGCGGTGGTTTGGTCAATTCCACGATACGGCCGGTGATCGACTTCCAGGGCGCGGTTCGCGTGCTGGCGACGCGCCCCGGCAGCGTCGCCGACCGCCTGGCACACGCTTACGAGGCGCATCTTCGCGGCGCCGCCTTCGGTCGCCTGCCGGCGCCGTTCAGCGCGCAGTGCGAGTCGGTGCGGGAGGAGCTGAAGCGCTTTCTCGAGTCCGGGACCGCCGACGAGGCGCGCGCCGCGGAGCTCGCGGCGAAGGTCCTGCTGACCTACGACCTGCTCATCAAGACGTTCTTTGCATAACGGCAATCACGGGGGGAATCGATGGTCGGCGTTCCGCATCTCTCGGGCAGCCAGAAGATCTTCAACGCGCTTTTCATTCTGGCCTGCGAACAAGGGTCGATCGTCGAGCGGCTGGAGAACGCCTATCGGCTCGCCCTCGCGCCTCTCGACGTACAGCTGGAGCTGCCGGAATCGATCCACGCCGAATTCCTGTCCGTCCGGAAGGAACTGGAACGGCTTTACTTCGCGCCGAACCGCGAGGCGGCGAGGGACCGGAGCGACGAGCAGAGGGCGATGAGGCTGGCGGGGCGTCTCGTGTCGCTCTACGACCGGCTGGTCAGGGTCCGTGCGGACCGCCTGGACGTTCCCGATCGCTCGTGACCGGCATGCGCCGTCTGCGGGAACGATCCGGCGGTACGCGGTTTGACGACGGGCAAGTCACCTCATCCTGTCCTTGAGCACGGCGAGGAAGCCGTCCGGCTCGAACCGGAGATCGTCCGAAATCGGCGCGGCCGCGGCGGCATCGAGCAGCGCCGTCCGCGTTTCATCCGGGCAACGTATGCCCTCCTCGGTCAAGCCGATGCCCAGGGGGCGCAGCTCCGCCGGCTCGCTCGCGAGCAGCCGCCACAAGGCGCACACCCTCACCGAGATGGCGTAAAGCTCGTCGGCGCTCACCGGGAGACCGCGCGCAATCGTCCGCGCGATACGGATGGTCGGGCGCAGGGCGTCGGCGAGGTCGAGGGCCACGGCGGGATTCCGCAGCACACCGTCCTCGGCGTAGTCGTAGGCCAGCCTGAAGGAGTCCGCCGGTACTTCGGGCACCGGGGCATCGACGTCGTCGTTCATGCGCTCCTCGCGGTACGGACGCAGGGAGGCATACTGCGGCCAAAGGCCGCGCCACTCCTTGATGGCGATCAATTTGCCGGCGGCGGCCGGTTGGAGAAGGGGCGCAATCCGGGGGCCCGTCCGGCTTCGGAAGGGCGGGGAGGCCCTAGGGCCCGTCGATCGGTCCGGCCTGGAGCTCTTCCCGCACCTGCTTCAGCCGCTCGGGACTGAAGACGATGTCGTCGAGCGCGTGCACCCATCGATCGAGCAGCGGATCGCGATAGCGGTACTCGCCGAAGGAAAAGCAGGCCCAGCGGTCGCCTTCCCGGACCGCGTACTCCTCGGCCGACATCGTCTTGTACGGAAGTGCCCGTTTTGCGTCCCGCTCCAGATTCTCAGGGGCAAGGGGGTATTGGGACAGGAACTTGTTCATGGTCTCCTTGTGCCTCCGCTCGGTTCGCCCGTTCCGCGCGCGTTACACCATTCGCGATCCTTCCGCGAACCCGTCCCGCCCGACGCCTGCGCGTATTGCCGGGTTCGCGTGGCTGCTCTTATACCGCGTCGATTTCGTCCGCACTAACAGCGTTTCCTTATCGGAATGCGAGGGCGCGATACCCCGCGAACCGTCTCGTTTCGCGCAAATGCCTTTGTCTTGCGGACGAAAAGCGGGCGGGGGACGTTCGCAGCGGTCGTCCGGATCGAAACGGGGGAAACGAGAAAATGTTTTTATGCGCTGAGCGATTCTTCTTATCGCGGGAAGCGCGCCGCGCGATCGCTTCCCGAACTGTGCGTGATTACTGCGGGCGATACGCGTAGCTCGGCTGAACGGCGAGGACCTCGGGCGGCGCGATCGAGCGGATCGCGTCGAGCCCCGGATCGCGTCGCAACCGCAGCAGGTAATGCGGACCCGTGACCGGCCGCAGATCGACCACCTCGTGCTCGCGGAAGGCGGCGCGCACCGCTTCGGGATCGGCATGCGGGCGCAGCGTCAGGATATATTCGCCCGGCAGTCGGGTGTCCGGCGCCGGCGCGGCGGCGACGCCGGCGCCCGGCCTGGCGGAACAGCCGCCCGACGCGAGCGCCGCGAGGGCCGCGCGCAGCAATCTTCGCCGTTGCCGGTCGAGGACGCGTGCGCGACCTTCCCGGTTCATTGCACCGTGGCCGACACCGCGCTCGGCGGGTCGATGTGCCGCAGCGCACCCCACGCACTCGCGGCGCGGCCGGTAACGGTCTTCCCGGCGAGCGCGGGCACCGCTTCGCCACCGTGCTGGATCGCGTTCACGACGTCGCTCAGCCGGTAGCCCGGATTGTAGGACCACAGCAGCGCGGCGAGACCGGCCACGTGCGGGGTCGCCATCGACGTGCCGTTCGCGATCGCAACGCGGTCGCTGCCCGACTGCACGGTGTCGATCGACAGCCGCAGGAGACCCACGCCGAAGTTGCTGCTTCCGCTTTCGGCTCTCAGCCTGAAGCCGAGCGTGCACGTGCTGGTGAGGCAGCCAGACAGGTCGTGCGTCACCGGAAGAGCGCGTCCGCCGGTGGTCCCGCTGAACTCGGTCAACCGCCGGGCTTCGCCCGCGACGAACGGGTTTCCGCCGAGCGGGCTTCCTGCGGCCTCGAAGCGATCGTTGGCGCCGACGTCGAGGAATGCGTAATAGGTCACGCTGGCGCCGAGCAGCCCGCCGCCGAGATCGAAGGTCTTGTAGGCGACCTGATCGATGGGCCCGGTATAGCTCCCGAAGGCGCACCATCCCGCGGGATTGACCAGCATCGCCACGGGACCGATGCCGAAATCGCACTGCACGCCCGCCCAGCCGCCACCGACCGTCGCCCATCCGGCGGCGAGGTCGTCCGTCAGCCGGTACCCCGGCCACGCGCTCAGCGTGTTGGTCCCCGGCGCGCCGATGTCGACGCTCGCCGCGCCGTAGTTGCTGAAGCTCGCGAGGTCGTAGGCCTGGTCGAGCGCCGCGACGCAGACGAGATTGTCGTGCGTGAAGTTGCAGGGGTACGTAGGCACGCCGCCGTCGTTATCCAGCCCGGCGTTCCCCGCCGCGGCGACGACGAGAACGCCGGCGTTGCGGGCGCTGTCGATGCTCGCGCTGAAGAGCGGATCGAAGCTGCCGCCGCCGAGACTGAGGTTGAGGACCCTCGCCCCGTGCGCGATCGCGAACTCGATGCCCGCGACCACGCTGGCCGTCGTTCCGCCCGAGTTGCTGAGGGAGCGGATGGCCATGATGCTCGATTGCCAGCAGACGCCCGTCGTCCCGGCGCCGTTGTTGCCGACGGCGCCGATCGTCGCGGCGACGTGCGTTCCGTGGCCGTTGCCGTCGCCCGGCATGGGGTCGTCGTCGTTGTCGATGAAATCGTAACCGTGCCGGGGATAGCCGGCCGCGGCGCCGTCCCACATGGCGCCCGCGAGGTCGCGGTGCGTGTAGTTCACGCCGCTGTCGACCACCGCGACAACGACCGATCGGCAGTCGGTCGCGAGATCCCACGCCCGTTCGAGCTGCATGTCCCGTCCCGCCGTTCCGGGGTTGTGGATCGGGTAGCTCGCTCCGGAGACGGTCTGCGCCGTGTTGGCGAGCGCCCAGAGCTGCGAGTAGTACGGGTCGTTCGGCACCCCGAGGGGCCGATAGATGTAGTTGGGTTGCACGGACTCCACGTTCGGGTCGGCGGCGTACTCGGCGAGCGCCTGCGCGGTCGTGCCGGCTGCGACACGCAGGTGCGTCACCCGGCCCTGCGCGAGCACGCGCACCACACGATCGCCGCGGCGCCGGACGGCGGCCTCGCGGTCGTACGCGCGGGCGCCGCTCCGGAACCTGATCAGCACCTCGCCCTCGCGATAGGCGGGCCCGGCGGGCGCCGCCGCGGGCGTCGGGCTCCCCCGAACGAGCCGGTCATCGGATTCCGCGGCCGGGGCGGCGACGGACAAGAAGACCAGCGCGACGGCGCAGGCCGATGCGGCCGTGCCTTTGCGGGCGCCAGGCACCTAGGGCACCACCACCGCGATCTCCGCCGACGGCCCGCTGCCGGTCGGGTTGATGGTGGAGTAGGCGACGACCTTGAGGTAATGCGTGCCGGAAGGCAGCGACAGGATCGCCGCTGTCGGCGCTCGCGCGCCGGAGGCATAAGGGACGTCGACCACGCCCTCGGCCCCGTCGAGCGCAAAGTCGGGCGACGGGGCGTGATAGACGCGGTAGCCGCCGCCCGGGCCGTTGACCGCGGTCTCCCGGTTCGGGGCCCAGCTCACGCGGACGTTCCCGACCCCCGCCACCGCGAGCGACGGGTCGCCGCCGCCCGCGCTGCCGCCGCCTCCGCCGCTGCACCCCGCGAGCAGGCACCAGACCGCCGCCAGCCAGGCGCCTCGCATCGAAACCGCTCGCACCTTCCTCCCTCTCGACTTCACTCGGCGCCGCGACGATCCACGACGCTTCTCTGGTCGAGTCGATCGATACCGCGCACTAAAGGCGAGGCCACACGCCCTGTCAATTAGGGCAAGAACGACTGGCGCGAAGAGCGGAACCGCGATCGAACCTGCGCCGTTCGTCCGCCTCGCGCGTCAGCGCGCGAGCCTCGCGGCGATCTGCGCGACGTGTCTGCCTTGATAGCGCGCGGCGGCGAGCTCGTTCTCCGAAGGCATGCGTTCGCCCTTGCCGCCCGAGATGGTCGAGGCGCCGTACGGCGAGCCGCCCGTGATCTCGTCGATGCGCGACTGACCGGCGAAGCTGTACGGCAGACCCACCACCACCATGCCCTGGTGCAGGAGCGTCGGGTGAAACGTGAGGATGGTCGACTCCTGGCCGCCGTGCTGCGTCGCCGAGCTCGACATGACGCTGCCGACCTTGCCGATGAGCGCGCCCTCGGCCCAGAGCCGACCGGTCGCGTCGAGGAACTGGCGCATCTGCCCGCACATGTTTCCGAAACGCGTCGGCGTCGCGAAGATGATCGCGTCGGCCGTCGGCAGCTCGTCGACCGTCGCGACCGGGATGTGCGCCATGCCCTTCTGCGCCTCGAGCGCGCCCATCTTGCGGAGCACCTCCTCGGGGAGGGTCTCGGGCACGCGGCGCAGCTCCGCGGTCGTCCCGCTCACCTCGCGTGCGCCGGCGGCGGCGGCGTCTGCCATGCGGAGCACGTGGCCATACATCGAATAGAAGACGACGAGGACTTTCATGCGGGGCCCTCCTGGCCGAACCTGCGGCTTCCCTTCCCGCGGCCATTCTGCGAAGCGGGGACGCAGCCCGCAACGCGGAGATGCCGCGGCAAAACCGCGTTGGCGGCGCGGGCGACTCGGGCGGACACGGCATTGCCGCGGCGGGTGACCGGCGGGATCATGGCCGAAGGGCCTGCTCCAAGGCACGAGGACGACCATGGAAATCCGGTCCTGGCACGGCAAGGGATTCGAGATCGAGGAGGAGCCGGGATTCCACCACGCGAGCTGGCACGTGCAGCGCATCGCCTGGTCGATCCTCGCGCTCGCGCTGCTCGCCGCGCTGCTCGGTGCAGTCGGCGGAGGCGGCCCGCTGGCGAAGGCCGAGGCCACGGGCGGACCGGCCGATCCCGTGGTGGAGCACGAGCGCTTTCCGCACTACAGCGCGCCTTCGACCCTGCGTGTACGCGTCCCCGCCGATACCGCCCGAAACGGCGAGGTGCGCCTGCGGGTCGACCGCCGCTACATCGACGGCGTGCGGGTGGAGTCGGTCACGCCGTCGCCCACGCGCGTGGAAGCGGGCGGTGACGAGCTGGTGTACGTGTTCGCCGCCGGCACGTCGCGCCCCACGGAGCTCGTCTTCCGGCTGCACATGAACACGATCGGGCGGGTGTCCGGCGCCGTGGCCCTCGGCACCCGTGCCCCGGTCCGCTTCACCCAGTTCGTGTTTCCTTGACCTCGAGGAGGCGGCTATGGAATCGGTCCTGCGCGGCGCCGCGATCTACGTGTTTCTGCTCGTCATCATGCGCATCTCCGGCAAACGCTCGTTCGCGGAGATCACGACCTTCGACTTCGTGCTCCTGCTCGTGATCGGCGAGACGACGCAACAGGCGCTCCTCGGCGAGGACTTTTCGCTCACCAACGCGTTCATCGTGATCGCCACCCTCGTCGGCATCGACATCGCCCTGTCGCTCTGGAAACAGCGATCGAAGTCCTTCGCGCGCCTGCTCGAGGGTCGGCCGCTCGTGCTGGTCGCGGACGGCGAGCTCCTCAAGGACCGCATGGACGAGGTGCGCGTGGACGTCGACGACATCCTCGCGGCCGGGCGCGAGCTGCAGGGCTTGGAGCGCCTCGATCAGATCAAGTACGCTGTGCTCGAACGAAACGGCGGCATCTCGATCATTCCCAGGGAGCGTTGATGAGCGATCCGGCGAAGGCGGAAGACCTGCGCGCGGCCCTCGAGCGCGCATCGACCGAGGCGGCCGCGTGGCTCGCCGCGGCCCGGGCGCGGCTCTCGACCGGCGGGCCCGCGGCCGCGCTTGCGCCGCTCTACGCCTCGGCGCGGCGGGACCTCGGCACGCGGTCCGCGATCGACGCCCCCGGTCTCGGGCGCTGTACGGTCGCCGCGGCCGCGCGCGCCGTCCTGCTCGACGACGCCCTGATGCTCGCGCCCGACGCGGCGCTGGCGCTCGCCCGACACTTATATAGAGAGAGCGACGAGGCCGCGCAGATCGATCTCGTCCGCAGCCTGCCCGTGCTCGCCTGCGCGCCGGCGCTCGCACCCCTTGCCCTGGAGGCCGGCCGCACGAACAGCCGGGCGGTGTTCGAGGCGCTCGCGCTCGACAACCCCTATCCGGCACGGCATTACTCCGAGAGGGAATTCAATCAGCTCGTGCTCAAGGCGCTGTTCCTCGGCCTGCCCATCACCCGCGTCGTCGGGCTCGACGGGCGCGCGAACGCGGAGCTCGCGCGCATGTGCGAGGACTACGTCGAAGAGCGCGAGGCAGCCGGCCGGGCCGTGCCCGCCGACATCTGGCTCGCCCTGGCGCCGCACGCGAGCGAGCGCGGCGAGACCATGCTGCGCCGCTACGCCGCCTCCGGCGAGGCGTCGCATCGTCGTTATGCTCAGGAAGGCCTGGCGCACCGCGACGCGTCCGGCCGGCCGTGAACCAGAGAGGAATTCGGGAATGCGTTACTTCGATCCGCACATCCACATGGTCTCGCGCACCACGGACGACTACCGGAACATGGCCGCCGCCGGCATCGTCGGGGTCGTCGAGCCCGCGTTCTGGCAGGGCCAGCCGCGCACTTCGGTCGGCACCTTCGTGGATTACTTCAGCACCCTGGTCGGGTGGGAGCGCTTTCGGGCGAGCCAGTTCGGCATCCGACACTACTGCACGATCGCGCTCAACCCGAAGGAGGCGAACGACGTCGCGCTCGCGGAGGAGGTCATGCGCGTGCTGCCGCGGTTCCTCGCGAAGGACGGCGTGGTCGCGGTCGGCGAGATCGGCTACGACGAGCAGACGGAGGCGGAGGAGCGCTTCTTCGCCGAGCAGATCGAGCTCGCCCGACGGCACGGGCTGCCCGTCCTGATCCACACGCCGCACCGGGACAAGAAGCGCGGAACCGAGCGCAGCCTCGCGCTCGTGAAGGAGAGCGGAATCGACGAGGAGCTCGTCCTCGTCGATCACCTCAACGAGACGACCCTCCCGCTTGTGCTCGAGACCGGCTGCTGGCGCGGCCACTCCATCTACCCGGACACGAAGATGTCCGAGGAGCGCATGGTGGCGCTGCTCCGGCAGTACGGCACCGAGAAGATGGTGGTGAACAGTGCGGCCGACTGGGGCGTGAGCGATCCGCTCAAGGTGCCCAAGACCGGCGAGGCGATGCGCGCGGCCGGCTTCAGCGAGGCCGACATCGAGACCGTGCTCTTCGCCAACCCGGTCGCCTTCTACGCGCAGAGCGGGCGGATCTCGCTCGACGAGCTCGGTTCGATCCGCATCGACCAGCGCCGCCTGTGGGAGGACAACTCCGTGCTGCGCGGCCAGACGCCGGTGATCCAGGAATGAGCGCCGAAGGCGGTTGGCGCCGGGAGGAGATCGGGTACTGCAGCAACGTCCACCCCGGCGAGGGCCTCGACGAGGTGCTCGGGATCATCGAGCGCGGCGTCGGCGCCGTGCGCGCGGCGCGCGGCCTGACCCGCATGCGGGCGGGCCTCTGGCTCTCGCACGCCGCCGTGGAGGCGCTGGCCGAGACCGGGGCGCGGTCTCGCTTTCGCGCGCGGCTCGACGGCCAAGGCATCCGGCTGCACACGCTCAACGCCTTCCCTTACGGCGATTTCCACGCGGAGAGCGTCAAGGAGGCGGCGTTCCTGCCCGACTGGTCGGACGAGCGCCGCCTGCGCTACACGCTCGCGGCGGCCGAGACGCTCGCCGAGTGCCTGCCTCTCGACGCGGACGAGGGCACGATCTCGACCGTGCCGCTCGGGCTGCGCGCGGCGTGGTCCGGCGAAAAGGAGAACGCCGCGCTCGGTCACCTGCTGACGCTCGCGCAGGCGCTCGACGAGATCCTCGAGCGCACCGGCCGCGCGGTCCGGGTGTGCCTCGAGCCCGAACCGGGCGGCGCGCTCGAGCGTACCGACCAGGCGATAGCCTTCTTCGACCGCTGGCTGCTCCCCGCCGCCGACGCGCTGCGAGTCCCGCGCGACGTCGTCCGCCGTCATCTCGGGATCTGCTACGACGTGTGCCACCAGGCCGTGATGTTCGAGGACGCCGCACGCTCGCTCGCACGTCTCCTCGATGCCGGAGTCCCGGTCGGGAAGATCCAGATCTCGAGCGCGCTCGAGGCGCCCGATGCCGGCGCCGTGCGCGCGCTCGCGGACTACGCCGAGCCGCGTTACCTGCACCAGGTGCGGGTGCCGGGGCGCGAGCGCCTGTACGGCGCGCCGGACCTGCCGCTCGCGCTCGCCGATGCGCGACTGCCGGACGACCGGCCCTGGCGGGCGCACTTCCACGTGCCGGTGAACGCCGAGCGCTTCGAGCACGGCCTGAAGAGCACGCAGGGAGAGGTCCTCAAGGTCCTCGACTTTCTCGCCGCGCACCGCACCTTCCGCCCGCACCTCGAGGTCGAGACGTACACCTGGCAGGTGCTGCCCGAGCACCGTCGCCCGCGCGACGAACGCGCGTTGGCGCAGGGAATCGTTTCCGAGATCGAGTGGGTCGAAGCGGAGATGCGAAAGCGGAACCTGCTCGCGATCGAGACGGCGAGAACGGACACGGTAGCGGTCGAGTGAAACGAACAGTCGCACGCTCGCGGCGCTCGGACAAGGGCAAGGGAACGCGGGCGGTCACGGGGTCGTCGGCATCGTCACGCGGGCGGGCGCGCGCGCCCGAGACGCCGGGCGCGGCTGGCCGGGTGTCCTGCCCGTGACGCGCCGGCTCGTCGTCCTGGACGTCGTCGGCCTCACGCCCAAGCTGATCGGCCCCGACACGCCGCATCTCGCCGCGCTCGCCCGCGAGGGTTTTCTCGCCCCGCTAGCGCCCGCCTTTCCAGCCGTCACCTGCACCGCGCAGGCGAGCCTGCTCACGGGGCTGCCTCCGCGAGGGCACGGGATCGTCGCGAACGGCTGGTACTTTCGCGACCTGGCCGAGATCTTCTTCTGGCGCCAGTCGAACCGGCTGGTCGCCGGCGAGAAGATCTGGGAGTCGGCACGGCGCGCGATTCCCGGCTTCAGCTGCGCGCAGCTCTTCTGGTGGTACAACATGTACGCGGCGGTGGACTACGCGGTCACGCCGCGGCCGATTTATCCCGCGGACGGGCGCAAGATCCCGGGCCTCTACTCCGAGCCCGCGAGCCTGCATCGCCAGTGCGAGGAGCGCTTCGGTCCGTTTCCGCTCTTCAACTTCTGGGGCCCGGGCGCCGACATCCGTTCCTCCCGGTGGATCGCGGAGTGCGCGCGCCACGTGCTCGACCGGCACCGGCCCACGCTCACGCTCGTCTACCTGCCGCACCTCGACTACAACCTGCAGCGCCTCGGACCGCACGACCCGCGGATCGCGGAAGACCTGCGTGCGATCGACGAGGTGACGGGCCGGCTTGCCGAGGACGCGCGCGCGGGCGGCGCGGACGTGCTGGTCGTATCCGAGTACGGGATCGAGCGGGCGACGGGGCACGTGCACATCAACCGCGTGCTGCGCGAATCGGGCGACCTGCGCGTGCGCGAGACGCTCGGCTTCGAGCTGCTCGACCCCGGCGCCTCGCGCGCGTTCGCGGTCGCCGACCACCAGGTCGCCCACGTCTACGTGCGCGATCCGGCGGATATCGCGCGGATTCGCCGGTCGCTGAAAAGCACGCCCGGCGTCGAGCGCGTGCTCGACGCAGAGGGGAAACGGGAGGCCGGCCTCGACCACCCGCGCTCGGGCGAGCTCGTCGCCGTCGCCGAACCCGGGCACTGGTTCACTTATTATTACTGGCTCGACGACGCCAAGGCCCCCGATTTCGCGCGCACCGTCGACATTCACCGCAAGCCCGGCTACGACCCGGTCGAGCTGTTCCTCGACCCGAGGCTGCGGTTTCCGAAGCTCCGGATCGCCCGGCGGCTCGCCCAGAAGACGCTCGGGATGCGCATGCTCATGGACGTGATTCCGCTCGCGCCCGAGCTCGTGCGCGGCACGCACGGGCGCGCGGGGTCGAATCCCGACACCGGCCCTCTCGTCATCGGCTCGCGCCGCGACCTCGGCGCCGGCCGCTTCGATGTGACCGACGTGAAGGCGCTAATGCTGCGCCACCTGACCTGAGCGGCGCGGTCGCCGCCGGTTAGCTCCTCGGCCGCGGAGCCGCCGTTTCCGGACTCTTCTCGCGAGCAGCCGGCGCGACGCCCGCACCGTGCACGTACACCATCTCGCCGCCAAGCCAGCCGGAAACACCGAGCAGGACGACGGCGACCACGGAGATCACGATCGGCGCGATCGCGCCCGGGTCGCCCGAGACGCGCCACCCCAGGTTGAACGCGAACAGAACCGTGACGGAGAGATTGAGGATCATGTGCATCGTGCCGATACGGCGGATCGTCCGGTCCCGCATCGAGTAGAGGTCGATGGCGCCGAAGACCGCGGCGGCGATCGCGCCGATGATCCCGCCCGCGATGGCGTAGAACGCGGTGATGCTCCACGCCGCACCGCCGCCGGCGAGGTACACGGCGTCCGCGACGAGCGAGAACACCCACAGGCCGATGGGGAAGACCACGAGCATCGGGTGGATGGGATGACCCGCGACGCTCGCGCGGCTCGCCCGCTCGCTCTCGGGCGGCCCGGTGAGCCTGTCGACCCGCGCACGAATGTCCATGACGACCTCCTTGTCTGCCGATGATTGTTGGACTGGCTCGGCGGCGCCGAAATCCGCTCCGGCTCGCCCGGCAAGGCCTGCATGGCCGTACGCCTTTCGGTTACGACCGCCCGCACGCGTGCTGATCCCGGTTCGACGGCTCGGTCGGCGATGAAAGGGTTTCCGGCTTTGAGTATCCTCGTGCGGATGCCCATCGCAACGGGTTGCGACACGGCGGCGGCACACGGGACGGGACGCTAGATGCGCTTCGATCGCAGGCGCATGACGCCGCCCGAGCGTGCGCATGCCTTCCTTCAGCTCATGCGACCGCCCAACCTCGTGACGGCGGCTGCCGACGTGCTCGCGGGCGCGGCGGTCGCCGGCGCTCTGCTCGACCCCCGACTTCTCGCCCTCGTGCTCGCGAGCGTGCTGCTCTACGCCGGGGGCGTGGTCATGAACGACGTGTTCGACGCCCCGCTCGACGCCCGCGAGCGTCCGGAGCGCCCGATCCCGTCGGGCCGGGTGACGCGCGCGGAGGGGTTGTCGTTCGGCAGCCTGCTCCTGCTGAGCGGCGCCCTGCTTGGCGCATCGGTGAATTCGACGAGCGGCGCCCTGGCCGCCGCCATCGGCATCACCGCGCTGGCGTACGACGGCTATGCGAAGGCGAGCCCCGTCCTCGGCCCGGTCGCGATGGGCCTGTGCCGGGCCTTCAACCTGCTGCTCGGCATGGCCCTCGTGCCGGCCGCGCTCGTCGACGGGTGGCCGGTCGCGCTTCTTGCTCTGCTGCACGTCTCGGCGCTCACGGCACTGAGTCGCGGGGAAGTCCACGGCGGAAGACGGGTCTTCGGCTGGCTCGCCGTCGCGAGCATCATCGCGGTGGCGGGCGCGCTCGTTGCGTTGAGCGTCCTGCGGGAGGCCTGGCTCGCGATCGCATTCGCGCTGTTCTACGCGGCCTCGGCGGGGCCGCCCTACGTGCGCACCCTGAGACGCGGCGGCGAGGCGCGCACGGTGCAAGACGCGGTCAAGGCAGGGGTGCTCGCCCTGATCGTGCTCGACGCCGGTCTGGTCGCCGTTTACGCGAACGCCGTCTACGGCACTCTGGCGCTTCTCCTGCTTCCCGCCTCGCTCGCCCTCGCGCGGCGATTCGCGGTAACGTGAGCCCATGGACACCCTCGAACAGCAGTTCGACGTCCGTTACCGCTACCGCGTGCATCTCACCGAGGACGCGCTCGCGCCGGAAAACGATCTCCTCGCGCGTACCCTCGCGGCCGACCGCGCCGCGCGCCCGCGCGTGCTCGTCGCCGTCGACCGGGGCGTGCTCGCGGCGCAGGCCGACCTCGCGGCGCGCGTCGAGAGCTACGCCCGGACGCATGCCCTCGACCTCGTGGACGCGCCGCTCGTGCTCCCCGGCGGCGAGACGGGCAAGAACGAGCCGCGACACCTCGAGCGCGTGCTCGCGGCGATCGAGCGCGGCGGGATCTGCCGTCACTCCTACGTCGTCGGCATCGGCGGCGGCGCGCTCCTCGACCTCGTCGGCTTCGCCGCGGCGCAAGCCCACCGCGGCGTGCGCATGGTGCGTCTGCCCACGACCGTGCTCGCCCAGTGCGACGCCGCGGTGGGCGTGAAGACGGGGATCAATGCCTTCGGCAAGAAGAACTTCCTCGGGAGCTTCGCGCCGCCGTGGGCCGTCATCAACGACCTTCGCTTCCTCGACAGCCTGTCGGTCCGCGACTGGCGTGCGGGCATCGCCGAGGCCGTGAAGGTCGCGCTCGTCAAGGATGCCGCGTTTTTCGAGCGCCTCGAGCGCGACGCCGAACGGCTGCTGCATCGTGACCGGGGTGCGATGCGCGCGTTGATCGCGCATGCGGCACGGCTGCACCTTGAGCACATCGCGCGCGGCGGCGATCCGTTCGAGACAGGATCGGCCCGCCCGCTCGACTTCGGTCACTGGGCCGCGCACAAGCTCGAGCAGCTCTCGGACTACCGCCTGCGCCACGGCGAGGCCGTCGCGATCGGCATCGCGCTCGACGCGACCTACTCGCGCCTCGCCGGGTGGCTCGCGGACGACGCGCACGAACGGATCCTCGCGCTGCTGGAGCGGTTCGGATTCGAGCTCGACGTGCCGGAGCTCGGCGAGGGCGGTCTGCTGGCGGGGCTCGACGAGTTCCGCGAGCACCTGGGAGGCGAGCTGACGATAACGCTCCTCGGGGCCATCGGGCGGGGTTTCGAAGTGCATGCCATGGACGAGGAGCGCGTGCGCGCGAGCATCGACCGCGTGCGTGCGCGGCCGGGGAGCGGTTCCGGTCAGCCGGCGGCGAGGCCTTGCGCCAGCGGAGCGGAACGATAGGCGCGCGGATCGGCGAGCAGGCGCTTGAGCGTGACCGAGTCGACCGGCTTGGTCAGGTGCATGTCGAAACCCGCGGCCGCGCTGCGCTGACGGGCGTCCTCGCTGCCATAGCCGGTCGCGGCGACGATGACCGTGTCGCGGAGCGCCTTTTCCTCGCGCATGGCCTGGGCGACGGCATAGCCGTCCATTCCCGGGAGACCGATGTCCAGGATGATCAGGTCCGGCGCGTAATCGCGAGCGAGCTCGAGCGCCGCATGCCCGTCGTGCACCGTGCGCACGCGGTGGCCCCAGAGCCGCGCGAGCACCGCCAGGCTCTCCGCCGTCTCGCGGTGGTCCTCGACGATCAGCACGCGGTCCGCCGGCTCGCCCGCCGGCGCGGCGCGGCTCTCCGGAGGCGCCTCCGCGCGCGCGGGCGCCTCGGCGGCAGGCAACCGGATCGTGAACTCCGTCCCCCTGCCCGCGCCCTCGCTGTAGGCCGCGACGCTCCCCCCGTGGAGATCGACGAGGCGCTTCACCAGCGTCAGGCCGATGCCGAGGCCGCCTGCCTTGCGGTCGAGCGAGCGATCGGCCTGCATGAAAAGGTCGAAGACGTGCGGGAGGATGTGCGGCGGGATCCCCTGGCCGCTGTCGCGAACGCGGACCGCGACCGTCTCGGCATCGCGCTCGACGACGAGCGCCACGTGCCCGCCGTCCGGCGTGAACTTGGCGGCGTTGTTGAGCAGGTTGGAGATCGCCTGCGCGAGGCGCACCGCGTCCGCCTCCAGCCAGACGGTGTGCGGCGGGAGCGACACGGTCGCGTGGTGCCGCCTGGCCTCGAGGAGCGGGCGGCTGATCTCGAAGGCGCGCTCGACGACGTCGGCGACGGCGACGCGCTCGCGCCGCAGGCTGATCATCCCGCGGGTGATGCGCGAGATGTCGAGCAGGTCGTCTACCACGCGCGTCATCTGGTCGACCTGCCGGTCGAGCAGGTCGGTCACCCAGCGGAGTCCGGGCTGATCGGGACCCGAGGACAGCCGCAGCACCGACACGGCGTTGCGCATGGGCGCGAGCGGGTTGCGCAGCTCGTGGGCGAGCATGGCGAGGAACTCGTCCTTCCGGTGGTCGGCATCGAGCAGCGCCTGCTCGGCGGCGCGCCGCTCGGTCACGTCAAGCAGGATGCCGTCGATGCGCACTCGCCGGCCGGAGTCGTCGAACTGCGCCCGCGCGCGGTCTTCCAGCCAGATGAGCGCGCCGTCGTCGGTACGGCGATAGCGGTACTGCACGACGTACTCGGGGCGGTCGGGCGTCGTGCCCTCGACGGCGTCGACCACCGCGGCCCGGTCGTCGGCGTGCACGGTCTGCAGAAACCAGGCGAGGCCCCGACTGCACGGACCCGGCGGCAGCCCCAGCACTTCGGCGGCGTTCTCGGAGCGCGTGATCTCGCCGCTGTTCACGTCCCAGTCCCAGGCGACCATGCGCCCGGCGGCGAGCGCGAGCTCGAGGCGCTGCTCGTGGAGGCGCATCGCGCGCTCCATGCGCTTGCGCTCCGTGATGTCGAGGCAATACCCGATCGCGCCGCGGACCCGCTGCTCCTCGTCGAACAGCGGCGCGACGCTCGTCAGCAGCGTGCGCGTATCGCCGTCGGCGCGCACGACGTCGAGCTCCGCGCCCTGCACCGCGGCCCCGTGCGCGATGGCGTAGCGCATGGGGATCTCCTCGGGAGGGATGTCCTGGCCGTCGCGCAGGATCCGGTAGCCCGCCGCGTTTCCGGACAGCGCCCCGCAGACGGCGTCCGCGCCCTGGCGGGCGCCCAGCACGGCCGTCAGCGCGGAGTTGGCGCGCACCCGCCGGCACTCGGGATCGTCGGCGATCGCAATGCCGACGGGGCTCAGCTCGATGATGGTCTGCAGCTCCTCGAGGCGGTGTCGCAGCTCATGGTTGAGCCGCGCGATCTTCGCCTCGGCCGCGCGGCGCTCGAGCATCTCGCGCTCGAGCCGGCGCTGGCGTTCGAGCGCATCCGCCGATACCCGTTCGGCCTCTCGACGCGCTTTCCGCTGCGACGCCGAGAGGAGCGCCCCGATGATCGCCACGACAACGTAGAGTGCGAGACCGAAGAGAATGGACGAGTCTTCGGCCAACGCCAGGGAGCCGCGCGGCGGGACGAAGAAGAACTTGGCGGCGAGCGTGCCGGCCACCACGGTCAGCAGCGCGGGGCCAAGCCCGCCGTACCAGGCAACCACGAGCGTGGCGGCAAAGTAGGTCGCG
This sequence comes from Sulfurifustis variabilis, assembly GCF_002355415.1. Lineage (GTDB taxonomy): Bacteria > Pseudomonadota > Gammaproteobacteria > Acidiferrobacterales > Sulfurifustaceae > Sulfurifustis > Sulfurifustis variabilis. Next base: position 3,771,677 of record NZ_AP014936.1, read on the forward strand.
AAGACGAAGCGGTCGTCGCCGAGCCAGGGATCGAACAGCAGACGCAGCCCGGTCGCCGCGAGCACCCCGACGACGGCGCTCGCGTAACGCAGGATGGCGGGCCTCTCCCTGGCCATGCTCTTGTTCGAAGACAAAGGCCCCCCTTACGTCGAGAGGCCATTCTAGCCAGCGAACGGGAGCGCACAAGAGCGCGTCGAGAGCCACGACATGAGCAGGGAAATGAAACGCATTGATGGCACGCTCCTTGTAATACGAGACGCGTTCCGGTTCCGCGATGCGAAACGCGTCGTTCGAACGGCGTGGGGAGGAAGCATGGAATGAGTACGGGACTCGATTGTGATCTGCTCGTGGTCGGCGCCGGAATACACGGGGCGGGCGTCGCGCAGGCGGCCGCCGCCGCCGGGCACGACGTGCGCGTGCTCGAGCAGACGGGGATCGCCGCCGGAACGTCGAGCCGCTCCAGCAGACTGATCCACGGCGGGCTGCGCTATCTCGAGAGCGCGCAGCTGCGGCTCGTTTACGAATCCTTGCGCGAACGCGCGATCCTGCTGCGCATCGCGCCCGATCTCGTCCGCCTGGTCCCGTTCCACATCCCGGTATACCGCGGGATGCGGCGCTCCGCCGCCCGCGTGCGTGCGGGCCTCTCGCTCTACGCCCTTCTCGGCGGATGGCGCGGGGGCTCGCGTTTCCATTCCCTGCCGCGCTCCACCTGGGACGGGCTCGACGGCCTGGATACGCGAGGGCTCGACGCGGTGTTCCGCTACGTCGACGCCCGGACGGACGACGCGGCGCTCACGCGGGCCGTCATGCGCTCGGCGCAGAGCCTCGGCGCCGAGCTCCTGTGCCCGGCGCGCTTCGTCGCCGCGCGCGCGACGGGCGACGGGATCGAAATCGACTGCACCGAGAACGGGCGCGAGCGCACGCTGCGCGCCCGTGCCCTCGTCAATGCCGCCGGCCCCTGGGTCAACCGCGTGCTGGCGCGGATCGAACCGCCGCTGTCCGCTTCGCGCATCGAGCTCGTGCAGGGCACCCACCTGCTCGTTCCCGGCCGGCTCGCATGCGGCATCTACTATCTCGAGTCGCCGCGCGACGCGCGCGCGGTTTTCGCCATGCCCGACGACCAGGGAGTGCTCGTGGGCACCACCGAAGTGCCGTACGAGGGCGACCCCGGGCGGGTCGCGCCGCTGCCCGCGGAGATCGCCTACCTGAGGGAAACGCTGGCGCGGTACTTCCCGCGACTCGACGGCGAACCGATGGAGGCGTACGCGGGGCTGCGCGTGCTGCCGGCCATGCCGACCGCCGCGTTCCACCGTCCGCGCGAGACCGTGCTCCATGCCGACGACCCGGCGCGCCCGCGGATCGTCAGCATCTACGGCGGCAAGCTCACCACGTACCGCGCGGTGGCGGAGCGGGTCATGGCGCGGCTGCAGCCTTCGCTTCCCGCCGCAATCCGGCGCGCCGACACCGCGCGGCTCCCGCTCGCCCCCTGATGCGAGCCCCGGAAATAGCGCCTCCCGGCCGCTGAACACCGGGACCGGCGGACCGGCTTGCCAGTACTCGCGGCTTTTCTCACAATGGTCGGCCCGAAACGACAGGATGGGGCGGAGGGAACAACAATGAACATCTTCGTATCGAACCTCGACCGCACGATCACCTCCGGTGATCTGCGCCGGACATTCTCCGGCTACGGCACGGTCATCAACGCGATCGTGATGCACGACACCGCGACCGGGAAGCCGCTCGGGCACGCGCACGTTTACCTGGTTCCGGAGAACGCGGCGCGCGAGGCGATCGCCGAGCTGCAGTTCGCGCCGCTTCGCGGGCGCCCGATCAAGGTACGCGAGTGCGTGTACCGCGCACGCAGCGACCGCCGGATGCGTCAGTCCGAGGGCATCAAGGTCGAGCGCCGCCGCGCGTCCGACCGGCGCCGGCAGGGCCTCTCGGATCTTCCCGGCGCGGCTCTCTGATCGCGCGCGACTCGCGGGGGCGTCGCGTCAGCCGATCGCGCGCTCGACGGTCCAGTAAAGGCCGACCGCCGCGATGAGCGCCGAGGCGGGAATCACCACGCGCGCCCGATACCCGGCCCGGTCCCGCCTCCAGAAGACCGCGAGCGCGCAGGCGAGCGCGATCACCGCGAGCTGACCGAGCTCGACGCCGACGTTGAAGGCGACGAGCCCCGTGACGAATTCCGAGCGCGGCAGCCCCACCTCGTGCAGCACGCCGGCGAAACCCATCCCGTGCAGCAATCCGAAACCGAACACCACGACCGGCCGCCAGGCATGCAGGCGGGTCGTCACGAGGTTCTCGACCGCGACGTAGACGATCGACGCGGCGATCAGCGGCTCCACGATCGCAGGCGGCAGCGAGACGACCCCGTAGATGCCGAGCGCGAGCGTGATCGAGTGCGCGACCGTGAACGCGGTCACCTGGATCAGTAGCGGCCGCACGCGTGCGCTCAGCAGGAAAAGACCGAGCACGAACAGGATGTGATCGAGTCCCTTGGGCAGGATGTGGGTGAAGCCGAGGGCCAGGTACTGTCCGGCGAGATCGACCCGGCCCGGGGCGGCGAGCGCGCCGCGGAGCGGTACGGGATCGCTCGCCTGCCCGTCCTTGAGCCAGGTCGCAAGGACTTCGGCATCGCCCGCACGGCGCACGCGCAGCACGCTCGACCCGAACTCGGGCGCGTAACGCCAGCGAAAGGTCGCGGCCCCCGCGGGCGTCTCGCCTTCGAGTCGGATGCGGCTGATCCGCGAGATGCCGACGTCTCCGACCGGCGGTACCGATACGGAAGCGACCCGCGGTCGCGCGGGCTCGCCGTCGAACTCGACGCGCACGCCGCCGAGCAGCGACGGCACGAACCGGATCGCCTCGCGCTCGAGCTCCCCGGGCGCGAGCGCGCGCAGGCGGTTGTACTCGCGCGCCCGGGGCGATTCGTCGGTATCCCGGTGGACCGGGCTCACTCCCGCGATCAGCGCCTCGAGATTGGCGGCGATGACGATCTCGTAGCGCTGCTCGTCCACCGCCACGTCGACGACCGCCGGCCGGATCTCGTGCGGCCACGCGAGCCCGTGCCAGCCGCAGGCAACGGCGACGAGGGCCGCGAGCCAGACGGCCGGCCGGCAAGTGATATGCTTGCGCGCGCGCATCGCGACACGCATGAACGGTGATTGTCCGGGAGATCGATGCGGCGGCAGTGTAGCTCAAGAGTTCCCGCGGCGCTGGCGCTTCTTGTCGCGCTTGCGGCGCCACGTGCGTACGGCCACGACTTCTGGATCGAGCCTGCGCGCTTCCGGCCGGATCCGGGCAGCGCCCTGACGCTCCCCGTCCACGTCGGCCAGGACTTCAACGGCGAATCGGTCGTCTTCCTTCCCGACCTCTACGAGCGCTACGTCTACGTCGGCCCGGGAGGAGAAAGGCCCGTGGCGGGGGTGCCGGGGGACGACGCCGGGCGCATACCGGCCGTGGAGCCCGGCCTCACCGTCGTCGGTTACCGCAGCATCCGCGACCGCGTGACCTTCGACACGCCCGGGGAGTTCGCGGCATATCTCGAGAAGGAGGGCATGGAGCGAATCGCGGCCTCGAAGAAGCGCCAACCCGCCGGTCGTCCCATCTCGGAGATCTACTCGCGCGCCGCGAAGGCGCTGATCCAGGCGGGGCCCGTCCGCGAAAAACCGGCCGACCGGCGTCTCGGCTTCCGGATGGAGCTGATCGCCGAACGCAATCCGTACGCCCTTCGGCCGGGCGAGCCGCTCCCGCTCACGCTCGTCTACGAGAACCGCCCGCTCGAGGGCGCGCTCGTCATCGCCTTCGCCAAGGACCGGCCGCGCGAGAAGCTGCGTGCCCGGACGGACGGGCACGGTCGCGTGCGCCTCGCGCTCGACCGGCCCGGCGTCTGGGTGGTCACATCGGTGCACATGGTGCCCGCCCCGCCGCGTACGGATGCGGACTGGGAGAGCACCTGGGCATCGCTCACCTTCGAAGTCCCGGCCAGGTAGCGAAGGTACCGGGGACGGTTCAGGGCGCGGTGACGCCCAGGAGCTCCCACCGGACCATGGTTCCGCCGAAGCCCTGAATGCGCTTCACTTCGCCGATCCCGGCGCAGCGCCAGGACACCATCACGAAGTTCCCGAGCGTTCTGCTCATGCGGGACGTGTGGATCTTGAGGCATCCCGTGTACGCCCCGTACGGGACGGTGACGTTCTCCAGACCCAGCAGGATGTTGGTCTCGACGACGTGATCCACGATGTTGTTCGGATTCACGCCGTCGTCGACCTCGGTGGCGGAGCCCCAGGTGGCACCCACCTCCATGAAAGCGGTGGCCCGGGCGATGGGCTTGGTCAGGCGATTGGAGCTCAGCAGGACCGCGCCGCTCGGGTCGTACTTGTCGGTGCGCCGCCACGAGACGGCGTAGGCGCTCTCCTGGAAGTGAAGTTTGTCGTACTGACAGTTGACGCCCGCATTGGTCCTGATCCGGGTTTTGGTCAGCAGGGTATCCGTCCCGACGGGCTGGCGGCTGAACTCGACGATCTCGGCGTCTCCACACATGCCCGCGGACATCGAATAGTGCTTTTGCGTGACGTTCGCCGGTGTCTCGTAGTCCCGATAGTCGTAGCGGGCCGCCCAGGCGCCGGCGGAAGACGCGAACAACAGGACGCCGACCACGGTACCGATGCGCAGTGCCTTCATGATGCTCCTCCGGTATTTCGGTTTTGGTTGGTTATGATTGGCCCGGGGCGGCCGTCATTGTTTGACGGCCGGCGGGCGAACGGACGGGGAGCCGTGTGGAACACGGCCCGAATGATCGGTCAGGCGATGGAACCCCCGGCCTCCCCCTGCTCTCTTTTCTTGATTGTTCAATTTTTTGTTTGTCGGCCGAACCTCCGTGCTTCGGGGTCGGCACACAAGAGCTGGCCATTTCTACCCGAACGCGATAATGAAGCGCAATGGCCCGGCGCGCCGGAGCGGGACACGGACCGGCGAAGAACCGGAAGCCGCGGCCGAAGTTATCCTTATAACCCATTGAAAGGGCGAGACGACGGTGACGAAGCGAAAGGATCCACCGATGGCGGGCGACGCCCCGCAGCCCAGGCGCAGGCGCTGCGGCTGGTGCGGAACCGATCCGCTCTACGTGCGCTACCACGACGAGGAATGGGGCGTGCCGGTACACGACGATCGCCGTCAGTTCGAGTTCCTGATCCTGGAGGGAGCGCAGGCGGGGCTGAGCTGGATCACGATCCTGCGCAAGCGCGAACACTACCGCGCCGCGTTCGCCGGCTTCGATCCCGGGCGCGTCGCGCGCTTCACGAAGCGCGATGTCGCGCGTCTCCTCGGGAATCCGGGTATCGTGCGCAACCGGCTGAAGATCGAGGGCGCCGTGAAGAACGCGCGCGCGTTCCTCGATGTGCAGGAGGCGTTCGGAAGCTTCGATGCGTACGCCTGGCGGTTCGTGGACGGGCGCCCGATCGTGAACCGCTGGAAAGCGCTCGGGCAGGTGCCGGCGGTCAGCAAGGAGTCGGACGCGCTGAGCAAGGACCTGAAGAAGCGCGGTTTCACCTTCGTCGGCTCCACCATCGTGTATGCGCACATGCAGGCGGTGGGCATGGTGAACGACCACCTCGTCGACTGCTTCCGCCACCGCGAGCTGCGCGGCGCCGGCCGGGCGACCGGGAGGCGGACATGATCAGGCTGTTTCAATTTCCTCCGGTCTGGGGTCTGCCGAGCGGCAGCCCCTTCTGCGTAAAGGTCGAGACCTACCTGCGCATGGTCGGGCTGCCGTACGAGACGGTGAACGACTCCGACGTGCGCAAGGCGCCGAAGCACAAGCTTCCCGTGATCCAGGACGACAGCCGGAAAGTCGCGGACTCCGGCTTCATCGTCGAGTACCTCAAGGCGACGTACGGAGACCCGCTCGATACCCGGTTGGGCCCCGCCGAGAAAGGCGTTGCGCTCGCGATGCGGCGGCTCATGGAAGAGCATCTCTACTGGTGCCTGCTCTACGTGCGCTGGCAGATCGACGCCCACTGGCCGGCGATGCGCGAGGCGTTCTTCAGCTTTCTACCGGCGCTCCTGCGCTCGACCGTCGCCAATGCCGCGCGCAAGCAGGTCCAGGCCGAGCTGCACGGCCACGGGATGGGCCGCCATACGCCGGAGGAGGTCTACAGCCTCGCGCGCGCGGACCTGGATGCGCTCGCGGCGTTTCTCGCCGACAAGCCCTTCTTCATGGGCCCCTCGCCGACCTCGCTCGACGCCTGTGCCTACGCGTTCCTGTCGAACGCCCTCTGGGGACCGCCCGAGACGCCCATCCAGCAGCACGCGCGGTCGCTGGCGAACGTGTGTACGTACTGCGAGCGCATGAAGGACCGCTACTATGCGTCGTAGGCTGCTGGCCGCCGTCATCGCGCTCGCGCCGCTGCCGCTCGCCGGCGCGGCGGAATGGATCGGCCCGTCCGAGGGCGAGCGTTTCGAGTCCCGACACCTCGAGGACCTGCTCAAGGCGAATCCTCTCGGACCGAAGGAAAACATACGCACCGTGCCGCTCGCGAAGGGCGAGCAGAGTCACAACCTGCTCGTCCAGGTGCGCGACCGCGAGCCGCTGCACCTGCACGCCGACAGCGACATCACCGTCTTTCTGTTGAAGGGACGCGGGAAGATCCGCCTGGGCGACCGGCAGCTGGCGGTGAAGGCGGGCGACGCAATGCACATCCCGCGCGGTACGATCCACGCCTTCATCAACGAAGGCCGCGAACCGGCCGCCGCGCTCGTCGTCTACAGCCCCGCGCCCGGCCCGGAGGACCGTGTGCTGATCAAGGAGTAGTGCGCGCTCAGTCGCGCTGTGCGGGCAGAAACCGCGTCCAGTCGTACTCCCCCTTGCCGCTCGTGATGAGCCAGGGATTGCGCAGCGACGGCTTGTTGTACGTCAGCGGCCGGTTGTCCGGCCCGACCACGCGCCCGCCCGCCTCCTCCACCACGCACTGGGCCGCGGCCGTGTCCCACTCCATGGTCGGCCCGAGCCGCGGATAGACGTCGGCCGTGCCGTCGGCGACCAGGCAGAACTTGAGCGAGCTGCCCATCGAGACGAGATCGTGCTCGCCGATCCGCTCGATGTACTGCTTGAGCGCTTCGGTCACGTGCGAGCGCGACGCGACCACCATCGGTCGTCCGCCTCCGTACGCGCGCGCCTGGATGCGCTCGGCGGCGCAAAGCCCCTTCTGCTTCATCGCACCGCCGCCGCGGCAGGCGCGGTACGAGACGCCCGTGACCGGGACATAGACGACGCCGAGCACGGGCCGGCCGTCCTCGACGAGGGCGATGTTCACCGTGAACTCGCCGTTCCTGCTCACGAACTCCTTGGTCCCGTCGAGCGGATCGACGAGCCAGAAACGCTTCCATCCCGCGCGTCGTCCGTAGTCGACGTCCGCCGACTCCTCGGCGAGGATCGGGATGTCCGGCGCGAGCCGCTCGAGCCCTTCGACGATCACCGCCTGCGCCGCGTGGTCCGCGGCGGTGACCGGCGACCCGTCCTCCTTTTCGGTCACCGTGAATTCGCGTTCGTACACGTCGAGAATGCGCCGTCCCGCCTCGAGTGCGGTCTGCAGTACGGCGTCGAGATAGGCGCACGGGTCTGCCGCTGGCATCGTGGTTCCTCGCTTTCTTCGCTATGCTAGCCGGGTTGCCATGGTAGCCGAAACGGAGCGCCGATGATCGCGATCGAAGAGAAAGGGGACCTGCTGGAGGTGAGCGTGCTCGGGGAGCTCGCGCTGCCCGACTACCGCAAGCTCGAACAGGCCGTGAGGCGGGAGCTCAAGCAGCTGCCCAAGGTGAAGCTCCTGCTCGACGTCCGTGGCATGACCGGCTTCACCCTCGACGTCGCCTGGGAAGAAATCAAGTTCACCCGCTCCCACGCCCACGACTTCCGCCGGATCGCCGTCGTCACGCCGGACCAGTGGGCCCCGTGGCTCTCCTGGGTCAGCGCCGCCTTCACCGACGCCGAGGTGATGCTCTTCGAGGACCCGAGGGCCGCGGAGGCCTGGTTGCAGGAGCGAAAGTAGCCGAGCCCGCACGGCTCGGCCGGGAGTCACAGGAGCGGCTTGATCGGCATCAGCTGCCAGAAACGGGCGCGCGCACGCTTCACGAACGACACGTGCCGATCCGGATTCGCGGCCGCATTCCAGCTGTTCGACGGCTGCATGTCGGTCTCGATGGCGACCTCCACCGACCGCGCAAGACGATCGTCGTGCGCGATCACCCCCACCTCGGTGTTGAGGTTTTCGGAGCGCGGGTCGAGATTGAACGTGCCGATGTACACCGTCGCGGAGTCGACCACGAGGGTCTTGGCGTGGATCGCGAAGATCGGCGGCGCGGCGTCGGCCGATGCCGAGCGCGCCATCAACTCTCGCTGCACCTCGGGATCCGGCCGGTACTCGAAGATTTCCAGCCCCATCCGGAGCAGCTCGCGCCGCTGTCGCCGATAGCCGCCGAAGGCGGCCAGGTTGTCCGTCGACGCGAGCGAATTCGTGCTGATGCGGACGCGGACGCCGCGGGCGATCGCCTCGCGGAGCAGGGTCTTGGCCTCTTCGGACAGGACCAGGTACGGGGACTGGATGACGATGCTCCGCGTGGCGCTCTGCACGAGGTTCGCCAGCGCCTCGGACGTGAGGCCGCCCCCGCCCAGCCGGAAGCGGCTGTCGTTCTTGCCCGGTATGTCGCTGATGAACTCCACGCTGCCCCACGTCACCTGTTCGGCCAGACGCGGGAACGCTTGCGGCATCGACTGGAGGGCGGCGCGCACCTCGGGCCCGAAGTTCTCGGGCGACTGCGCATAGGCGTGCAGCCCGTCGTGGATGCGCCGCACCTCCTCGTCGCCGACGTCCACGTGCTTCTGCAGCAGCCCGTAGCCGTCGTAGAGCTCCTCGACCCCGGCAGCGAGCTCGCTTTCCCAGAACCGGTCGAAGCTCGCCTCCATGTCGGCGACCACGCGTCCGAGAACCAGGGCGTCGCGGTCGCGGAAGTTGTAGTCCTGGTCGTAATCGAAGTACTCGTCGGCCATGTTGCGCCCGCCCGTGATCGCGATCTTGCCGTCGACGATGAAGGTCTTGTCGTGCATGCGCTGGTTGACGCCGCGGAAGTCCGTGACGACGTTCAGCACGCGCTTGTGGAAGGGCGTCCCGACCGAGTGCTGCGGGTTGTAGATGCGGATCTCGATGTTCGGGTGGCGCGCGAGCGCGAGCAGCGAGGCGTCCGGCGCGTCGATCAGCAGGTCGTCGACGATGACGCGCACCCGCACGCCGCGCTCCGCGGCGCGCAGGAGCGCCTCCGACGCCAGGATGCCGATGTTGTCCGTGCTCCAGATGAAGTACTGGACCGCGATCGACTCTTGCGCGTGGTCGGCGAGCCAGGCCCGGGCGAGCAGCGCCTCCTCACCGCGCTCGAGCACGTAGACACCGCTCTTCCCCGGATGGGCCGCGATCTGCGAGTCGATAAAGGCCATTCCGGCCTCGGCCGCCGGCGCGAACGCGAGACACAGACCGAGCAGCGGTCCGGTGAGCCTCCGCGACAAGCGGATCGCACGGGTCATGAGCGGCGTTCGATGCACGGCGTCGAGCGGGTATCCTATCCGGGGTCTTTTTCAAGCATAGAACGCAGCGCCGGGTAATCGACCTTGGCGTTATGACGCTTGTCGAGCGGAATGCGGGGGACGCCGCGCACCTGGTCGAGCGCCGACCAGGCGAGCGCCTTTTTCAGCTCGGTCGCATGAAGGGTTCCGATCCCGGACGGTTCCACGACCAGGACCCGTCGCCCCCGATGAGAGACCAGGGCGGCGCGGCGGACCCCGGGTTGCTCGAGGGCGGCGAGCTCGACCGGAAACGGATAGATCTCGCCCTTGCCATCGACGATCCGCGCGCCCGCCCGGCCGAGGAGCCAGAGCCTTCCCTCGTCGTCGATATAACCGGCGTCCCCGGTCCTGTGCCAGCGCCGCCCGTCCACGTCGAACTTGGTCTCTTCGTCTCCCCGGCCATGGAGATACCCGGGGAGCACGTGCGCGCCGCTCACCACGATCTCGCCGGCGGCGCCGTGCGGGAGGGAGACGCGGTCGAACTCTTTCTCGAGAAAAGGCCCGATCGGCTCGCCCCACCGGTTCGGCAGGATGCGCAGCCCGATCTCCGGCACGGGGCGTCCCGCGAGCAGCCCCCGACCCGGACCGGATGTCGCTCCCGTGCACTCGCCACTCCTCCACCGGCCGTGGGCGATCGGCTCCGCTTCGGTCGATCCGTATACGACCTCGATGACCGCGTCGGGCGCCTGCTCTTGCAGCCGCCGCAGAAGGGCCGGGAAGACCGGCGCTCCGCCCGTATACACGCGCCGCAAACCGCCGAGGCCGCTTACTCCATGCCGCTCGGCGTGATCCACCAGGCGTTCCAGGAAGGCCGGCGACGCGGCCGTCCGCGTCGCCCGGTGGCGGCGAACCTGCGCGAGCACCGGCACGGCATCGACCGCGCCCGGGCGGCGGAGATCCGCGTCGGGAATGAGGCTCGTGACCCCCGACGCCAGGTTGGCGAGCACGAAGATCGGGAGCGTGGCGAGGTCGATCTCTCCCGCCTGCAACGAGAGGTGCCTGGCGAGCACCCGGTGCTGCACGGCAAGGAACCCGTGCGTGCGCAGCGCCGCCTTCGGCGTCCCCGTGCTTCCGCTCGTGAACGTGACGAGGGCCGGCGTCGCGTCGGAGGTCGCCGTGACGTGCGCGAGCGGCGACAACCGCCTTGCGCGCCGCAGACTGACCGCGCCCGGAAAGAACCGGCCGCACACGTAGCGCCTCGGGATGCGCCGCAGCGCGGGCGACGACCAGATCAGCAGCTGCGCGCGCCACGAGGCGATGATCGCCTTGGGCGGATACATCGCGCAGCAGCCCTCGATGTGCCGGCGTCCCATGCCCGGGTCGAGAAACACGGCGACCGCGCCCAGTCGAAAGAGGGCCGACAGGATCACGTAAAGCTCGCCGGACATCGGCTGGAATACGAGTACGCCATCCCCCGCCCGCACGCCGTCCGCATGCAGCAGCGCCGCCGCCTGGCCCGCCGCGTGCTCGAGCCCGGCGAAGGTCAGGGTGCCCCCGCGTTCGATGATCGCGGGCGCAGCGGGACGTTCGCGCGCCTGGGCCTGCAGCAGCTCCGCGAGGTTCACGGCGCGAGCCTCCGGGCATAGAGCGTGTAGCCGCGCATCGGACGGGCATAGCGGTCGCTGATGTTCCGCGATCGGTTCTCGTCGTGCATGAGGGCATGGATCGCCCGGCGGTAGCCGAGCTCGTGCGCGATCTCCTGCACCCGCCCCACCATCCATCCACCGAGCCCCGCGCACTGCCGATCGGGCAGAACCGCGACCGTCTTCACGATGACGGTGTCGACCGGCTCACCGCGCGCGGCCTGGAGGACATCGGGCAGGGCGAACAGGAATCCGACCAGCCGCTCGCCTGTCTCAGCAAGCAGCGTGAGCTCCGGACGCATGCAGGACCGCACCTGGCGGTACTGCGCGATGAACTCCGCTTCAGCGATCGGCGTATAGAGAAAGTTCCGCCGGAAGCTGATGGCCGAAAGCGCGTAGATCGCCGCAAGCTCCTGCTCGAACCGTTCGGGTTCGAAGGGCCGCACGCGGATGCCGCGCTCCGTCCACCGATCGGCCGCCCGGGCGATGCGCGGATCGCGCGCGCTCAGGTCGTCGGTCAGGGCCGAGCTGTAGTGGGCCAGCCGCGCGAAGCCGGCGGCCTCGAAGTAGCGCGGCCACGCATCCGGGTTGTCGGGCTCGAGGAAGAACGGCGGCGCCGAACGACGTTCGCTGACGAAGCGGTAACGGCGCCAGGTGTTGCCGTCCATGGGACCGATCGCGAGCGTGCAGCCGCGGCCGGCCAGCTGCGCGCAGGCGTCCGCGAGCAGGTATCGCGCCGCCGGCTCGTCGAGGGCGGCAAAGTGTCCGATGAGCCCGACGCGTTCCGTGCCGTATGCCGGCGTCTGCGTCCACCAGAGCGAGCAGCGGGCACGGGCGGCGCCGTGCAGATCGAGGCAGATCCGATGTACGTCGGGCGCGTGGCTTTGCAGCCAGGCCAAATCGAAGGACTCGGCCAGCGCGCCCTCCGTCGCCTCGCGCCACTGCGACGCGTCGTGCGCCGTGAGGCACCGATAGCCCTTCACGACGCCCCTCGCGTTCGAACGCGCCCCGCAGCGACCCGAGGCATGCCGCGATTCATGCCGTCACCTGGAGCGAGAACAGGCCGAGCAGCGACGCCGCGAAGCCGATGAGCGCCTGACGCGCCCATCGCCAGCCGTCGCCCTTCGCGCCCCTGATGGTCGGCTCGAGCACCCAGAGCGCAAACGCCGCGGCCACGATCGTCGGCAGCGCGAGCGTCCCCGGGACCACGTGGCTGGAATCGAACCCGGCATAGACCACCCACGGCACGATCAGGAACAGCCACGCCGTCACGCCGCAGAGCAGGATCGCGCGGCGGGAACGCATCGCCGGCCAGGCTTCAGTCAGGTCGGCGAGCCCGGCCATCGCGAGCTGCGCCGCGAACGAGAGCGTGAAGACGAAGTGCAGCTCACCCCACGCCAGCGCCTTGGCGAGAAACAGCCACAGGAGCCCTGCCGCCGACACGCTCAGCACGACCCTCGGATCGTGCGCCCGGGCGAGATCGGCGGGAGCGCGGACCGCGTAGAGCGTATAGCTCAGGAACACGACGAGCGGCGGCAGCAGCCACGGCCAGCCGCCCACCGACCAGCAGACGTACCCGACGAGCGCGGCGGCGAGCGCACCGCCGTCGTTGAGCGTGGTGCGCCGGCGCCAGGCCAGCGTGAACGCCACCAGCGCGGCGGCGACGACGAGCCGCGCGCCGAGGCTCGCGACGTCGAACGTCAGGTAGACCTTGAGGAGCACGAAGGCGCCGAGCGGAACGAACAGGTTGTCGAGGCCGCGCCACGCGATCGCCTCGAACTGCGCGAGCAGCACGCCAAGGATCGCCGCGATGAGCAGCGTCTCCGCGCGCCCCGTTTCGGTGAACAGCAGAAGCGGCACATGCACGCTGAGGAACGCGACGAGAAAAAAGGCGATGCTACCCTCCGCGCTCTTTTCGCCCTCCCCGGTGGTGTAGCGGACCTGCCCGTACCGCATGCCGATCAGCGCGGCGAGCGCATCGGCCAGCGTGAGTATCAGGATCGGGACGCCGAAGAGAATCGGGTCTCCCTTCGCGAGCACGAACAGCAGCGCGACCGCGACCGGAAAATAGATCTCCCCGAGCGACTCGCGATCGACCGCATGCACGACCGCGCCGATGCCGGCGCGCAGCGTCGTGAACACGCGCAGACCGATCAGCCCGACGACGGCGAGGCCGGCGAGCACCAGCACCGGGGCCGCGGCGTCGAAGAGCCAGGGGAACGAGAGCGTGACGAGACCCATGAGCACGTGCAGCAGCTTGCGCACGCGCTCGGGCGGCGGCGCGCAGCGGCGCTGATACGTTTGAAGACTCGCGAGCACGCCGCCCAGCGCGACGAGCACGAGGCCCACGCCCGCCCAGGCCGGCATCAGGCGCGCACCTCTTCGAGCACGAACGCGCTGTAGAAGAAGGCCTTGTCCCGGGCGAAGAGCGCCTCCGCCAGCGCCTCCTGCGGCGCGAGGACGGACACCAGCCGTTCCGGCCGCCGGCGCGGCGCGAGCATGTTCCAGTAGGCGAGCCGGGCCCCGGGCCGCGCGGCCGCGACCAGGCGCTCGAGCAGCCGCTCGTAGCTCCCGGGCGACATGTACTCGAAGATGTCGCTGAGGTTGAAGCGGCTGACCGCGCCGCGCCCCACCGCCGGCAGGGCGTCCTCCACGGAACACAGCCGCCATTCGAGCCGGTCGAGGTGGGCGCGGATCGTGTCGAAGTGCTCCGGCCGGAGCGCGAGCGGCAGCGCGCTCGGGTGCGTGCCGGTGAGTATCCACTGGAGATACGGATTCGCGGCGGGGTCGAGCTTCGTGAGCGCGTGGCGCGTGCGCGAGAGGATCCGCTCGGCGACGCTCCCTTCGACATAGCGGAAGAAGCTCGGGTCCCGTCCGAGCCGTCCCATGACGAAGCGCGAGAAGAACACGCGAAAGAGCGCGCGCCAGCGCCAGCTGTCCCACTCCTCGCGGTAGAACCGCTGCCGCTCCTCGGGGGAGCCGCCCGCGAGCAGCCGCGACACGCGCGCCCGGTTGTGCACGAGCGGGAGGATGCGCGTCCTGAAGAACGCGAAGTAGTCCTCGAACTTCCCGGCCGACCCGATGCCTGCCTCGATCCGCTGCGACTGCGCGTCCCAGAACCGGGCGACGTCGGATGAAAGCAGCGGGCGGCAGCGCCGGTAGAGGTCCGCCCGCCGCCGGCTCGGCCGCGAGCCGACGAGCTCGAGCAGCTCGCCGTGCGCGAGCTCGCGATAGGCGGCGACGCGAAGCTCGAGGCACGCGAGCTGCGCCGGGTTGAGGTCGACGGCGAGGACGCGCGCCGGGCGGCGCGTGAGCAGCGCGAGCGCGTTGTCGCCGGCCGAGGCGATCGAGAGACACACGTCACCCGGCTCGACCGCGAGCCCCTCGACGAGTATGTCCGCATCCTCCCAGCATTGCGCGTAGCGGATGCGGGAAAAGTCGGCGCGCGCCTGTACCTCGCTCGTCATGCCTCTTCTCCCTCGAGGCGCCGCACGTGGCCGCTCGCGCCGTCCATCTCCACGCGGTCGCCGTCGGCGAGCCAGCGGGTGACGCCGCTCAAACCCACGATCGCAGGGAGCCCGAGCTCGCGCGCGACGATCGCCGAGTGCGAGAGCAGGCTCCCGTGCTCGACGAGCAGTCCCGCGGCCGCCGGAAAGAGCATGATCCAGCCGGGATCGGTGCGGGCGGCGACCAGGATCTCGCCCTGCTCGAGCCGCGCGCCGCGCGGATCCGTCACCACCCGCACGCGCCCGCGCACGACGCCGGGGCAACAGCCCGTGCCCTTCATCGTGCTTCCATCCGACATGGTCGCAGTCGGCTGCGCCGCGAGGGGGTGGTCGAGGTACACGATGCCGTGCGCCTGGATCCGGTCGGGAGGCGGCGCCTCGGTTCGGTAGCCCTCGAACTCCGCCTTGCGCACGCGCACCAGACCCTCGAGATCAGTCGTGCAGACGGTTCCTTCGACGAAGCCCAGCAGCTCCTCGAGCGTGAGGTAGAAGACATCGCGCGGCGCCTCGAGCCGGTCGAGCGCGTACAGGCGTTTGCCGATCTCGAGGAAGATGCGCCGAACGCGGCCGAAGAGACGCGTGCGCTCGAAACGCAGGTTCTCCCGATCGCGCACCCGCGCACGGGCGTGACCGAGCACCCAGCCGAACACCGCCCGGCGAACGGGACTGCCCCGCAGCCGCTGGGCGACGCGCTTCTCGGCCCGCGCTCGCAGGTCCGGTTCGCCGCCCTCAGCGGCCACGCGCCCGGTGCGGCGTTCGGCGACGGCGCCCACGGCCCGCAGCAGCGGCAGCGGGTCGTCGTGGAGGGTGGTGCTCTCGAGCTTGAGCTCCTCCAGGCAGCGGTCGCCGAAGCGCTCGAGATACTCCGCGTAGGCGCGCTCGAGCGCAGGCGCGTCCGCGAAGGCCTGGCGAATGGCGCCGAGCGAGCCGTGCGCGAGCGCCTGCACGACCTCCGGGTGCGGCGCCGCGAGCTCCGCCATGGCGCGGATGCGCTGCGCCGGCTCGGCGCTGATCATCCCGCCCTCTCCGCAGAGCAGGTCGTTCTGCAGCGTGCCGTCCGTGTCGTCGCACCAGCGCTCGCAGAGGCGCTTGAGCACGCCGTAGAAGACCATCGCGAAGAAGTCGTTCACGAGGGGCGCGTCCCAGCGCGTGAGGAGCTCCCGCTCGAGCGCGCGGTAGTAGTCGACGAGCTCGTCCGGCCTTCGCGCCTCGAGCGGCGGCTGCGGGGAGGCGAGCGCGGTGTCGAGGCGTCCGTAGAACCGTACGATGGAACGCCGGAGGTGTGCGTGATTCAGGAGGAGGCCGCCAAGCGTGCGCGCGAGGTAAAGCGAGTCGAGCAGCCGTTCCCTGAATCCGGCGCGGCCGAGGTCGGCCGCGAGCGCGTCGGGGAGGCCCTCCTTCACGCCCATCATCTGTTCCATGAACGCCCGGTTGACGGTGAAGCCGGGCAGGAGCGCGAGCACCCGGTACCAGTTGAGGAGGTTGTAATAGATGCGCCCGTGCACCAGCCCGAGCATGTTGCGGAACGTGTCCTCGTGCGCGAGCACGCGCGCCGCCGGCACGCGCATCAGATGACAGAACTCGCGGTAGACGTGCTCGTAGGCGCGGCGCGCGAAGGAGAAGGTCAGCGGCGTCGTGACGCCCGGGTAGCTCTCGGCGATGTTGCTGTTGTCCCAGAGGATGCAAGGGGCGCCGGGATCCGGACGGTTGGCGAGGCCGGTGACGGGCCGCGACTGCAGCAGGTACAGGCGGCCGGCGGCGTAGGCCCACTCGATGTCCTGCGGGCGACCGAAGTGCTCGGTCGCCCGCCGCGCGAGCGCGGCCACCTCGCGCACCTGCTCCTCGGTCAGCACCGGGCGATGGGCGAGGTCGTCCGGCACCGCCACGCGCCGCACCCCTTCGAGCGCTTGCGGGTCCGGGCGGTGGGCGTCGCGCTTGTGGGCGACGGTCGATTCCACCAGCCGGCCCTCGCGGTCCACCCGGTAGGTGTCGGCGTCGCACTCACCGGAGACGAGCCCGGACCCGACGCCGTACACCGCGGCGATCACGGCCACGTCGCGGCGCCCGCTCACGGGGTCGGCCGCAAACGCGACCCCGGACGCGTCCGGGCTGATCATCCGTTGCACGAGGACCGCGGGAGCGGGCGGCGTACCCGCGATTCCCTGCGAGCGCCGGTAGCTCGCGACGCGCTCGCTGAAGCCCGAGCGCCACACGCGGGCCACGCGATCGGCCACGTCGCCGGACGGGACGAAGAGGAAGCTGTCGAGCTGGCCGGCGAAGGAGTGCGAGACGCCGTCTTCGTCGGATGCCGAGGATCGCACCGCCACCGGTGCGCCGTCGGGACAAAGCCGCCCGAGCGCGGCATCGATCGCCCGGGCCACGTGCGGGCTCACGCTGACGGTGTCCGCCACCGCCCGCCAGGCGTCGTCGGCGGTCGCCGCCGCGAGACCGCGGCGCTGCGCGTCGTCGAGGCTCGCGCGAAAGGCCGCCGGCGTGATGCAGAACCACGCCGGTACCGGCAGGCCGGCCATCGAGAGCGGCCGCAATGCGCCCGCCTTTCCGCCGAGCCCGGCCTCGCCTTCGTCGTCCGGGAAGACGATCCAGTTCATCTCGGCCTCTTTCGTCATGGCAGCAGCAGCGGAAGCACGCCGAGCCCGAGATAGAGAGCGAGCGTCCACACGCCCGAGGCCGTCTCGAACCGCCGCCCCATGCCGCGTCGCGGCCCGGCGAGGAAACGCATCGCGAGCGCCAGTGCCGCGAGCAGGATGAGCGCGAGCACCGCCGAGACCCAGAGGGTGACGCCGATGACGGCCGCCGCTCCGGCCGCGCAGGCGAGCGTAGCCGAGAGCGCGAGGACCCATGCGCCGACCGCCTTCGCCCTGCCCCACACGACGGTGTAGGTCTCGACACCCTCCTCCTCGTCCTCCGGCGCGCGGATCTTGCGGCCGAGCTCGATCACGATCCCGTTGAAGAAGCTCGCCGCCACGAACCAGCCGAGCCCGCGCGGCGGAGCGCCGGCACCGGCGACCAGCCAGTCGCACGCGGTGGCGTAGAAGTCGATCAGCGGCATGACGAGCATGTGCGTCCAGAGGTAGGTGAACGGCCGCGCCTTCAACCACTCGCGCACGAAGAACTCCCGGCTCATGAGCCCGAAATAGACCCAGACGACCGCGAGCAGGGGCATCAGCCGCGGATCGAGCGCGAACGCCAGCACGAGCTGCAGCACCGCCCCGGCGACGCCGATGCGACGGAGCTCGGCAAGCGTGACCAGGCCGCGCGGAACGGGGCGGTACGGCCGGTAGCGCGCGTCCTCCTCCGCGTCCTTGAACTCGTCGGCGATCCGAAGCTGCAGGAAGAACAGGAGGGAGGTCGCGAACGCGACCGCCACGGCGGCGAGCGGGGGCGGCGCGGCGCCGCGCGCGAGCGCCGAGTAGCTCGCCGCGGAGAAGCTGAACGCGAGGATCAGCGGGCCGTGCGCGAGCAGGGGAAACCGCTCGCGCTGATAGACCCACCAGCGATTGCCGCCAGTGACGGTGGCCATCTCAGGCGTCCTTGCCGGAACCGCGTGCGAGCTGTTGATGCGCGCGGGCGAAGTGCCCGGCCGCGAGCGCCCCGATGATCGAGAGCTCGCCGGCCAGCGCGAGCGCGGCGCAGATCTCGGCCAGGGCCTGCGCATGACCGGGCCCGGCGAGGCCGAGGAGCTCGAGGCAGGCGCGCTGGCTGGGCAGTCCGGTGCCGCCGCCCACGGTACCGACGATCAGGTTGGGGAGCGTGACCGCGGCATAGAGGTCGCCGTCCCCGGTCAGCTCGAAGCGCGTGACGCCCACGGCCGACTCGGCGACGCACGCCGCGTCCTGCCCGCACGCGATGTAGAGGGCGGCGAGCCCGTTGGCGTAGTGGCCCTGGACACCGACCGTCCCGCTCAGCACGCCGCCCATGGCCGACATCCGCCAGTAGTTCACCATCTGCTCCGGCGTCGTGTGCAACCCGGCCTTCACCAGCTCCGCCGGCAGATGAACCTCGGCCGTCACCTTCTTGCCGCGCACCGAGAGGAACGAAAGCGCACTCGCCTTCTTGTCGCCGGAGAGGTTCGCCTCGACGAAGCTGTACTGCGGCTCGACCGGCGTGTGCTCGAGGATGTAGCGGCAGACCGCCTCGGTGGCGATGGTCACCATGTTCTGCCCGGCCGCGTCCCCGGTCGCGTAGTCGAAGCCCAGGTAGACGTGGTTGCCTTCGACGGTGACGCGCAGGTCGAGAAGGCGCCCGTGCCGGGTCGTCGTCGCCGCCGCGGCGCGGAAAGCGTCCATCTGGCTCAGCACCCAGCTGACGAACCGCCCCGCCTCGATCAGGTCGCGGAAGGCGAAGCCCGGGGCGCGGCTCACGCCCTCGTTCAGCAGCAGCGCCGTGCAGCCGCCCGCGCGCGTGATGAGCTGCGACCCCCGGCTGTAGGAGGCGACCAGGGCCGCCTCCGTCGTCGCGAGCGGCACGACGTAGTCGCCCTGCGCATGAAGCCCGTTGACCCGCAACGGTCCCGCGATCCCCACCGGGAGCTTCACGGTCCCGATGAAGTTCTCGATGTTGCGCTGGTACGCCTCCATCTGCGCCCGGGTCTGCGCATCGAGCAGCCGCTCGCGCCGCTCGCCGGGGGCCGCCAGGGCCTGCCACCGCGCTTCGACGGTCTCCGCCGTGATGTGCGGCTCGCGCGGTATGCGCGCGAAGGCGTGGGACTTGGGCGCGAGGCGATACGCGTACTCCTCCACGCTGCCCTCGTTCAGCAGCCGTTCGAGCACGCTAGAGGCGCGGTGATGCGGGGCGGCCATGGGTCTCCTCCTTTTTAAGGTTGTACACGGTCAGGTGCCGCGGCCGGCGGTGAGACGGGTATCGAAAACCGCAACCGGACATCGGGTGACCGCGAAAGTCATTGCCATCGTCGTCGTTCACTGCCCGAATACCCGGCTTGTCTCGAACACGCCCGGCGCGAGCCTCTTGCCATTGCGCGCGATAACGCGCTTGAGCGCGAAATCGAAGAGCAGCGCGTTGTAACGGCGGATCTCCGAGAGCACCCTCGCCTCGGACGGACGCAGGTACCCGCGCTCAGTCATCCGCGTGAGCGAGAAGATCGGCATCACCGCCGGCAGCGGGTAGTCCGAGCCGTTGAGCAGCCGTGCGTGCCACTCGCTGCGTTCGAGGACGTTGTCGAGCGGAGGGCCCAACCGGTTCAGCTGCGTCATCGCCGAAATTTCCCCGTAGAGCTTTCCCTCGTACCGCGCTTCGTTCATCAGCCGCGCGAACAGCTCGAAGTTCGGCATGGCCGGCCCGTTCGGCCCCTTGTCGAGATCAACGCCCTCGCCGAGCGAGGCGCAGTGCGCGACGATGACCGTGACGCCGTGGTCGAGCGCGCGGCGGAGCTTGAGCGGATTGCCGAAGGTCTGGGCGTCGCCGCCGTGCACCGCGAGCTCCTCGCCCGCGTGGGTCAGGAGCGGCAGGCGCAGGCGCGCGAGCGTCTCGTAGAAGCGGTCGCAGCGCGGCGACGCGGGATCCATCCCCATGGCCGGCGGCAGCCACTTGATCGCGCGCGCCCCTTCGCGCGCCGCCGACTCGAGCGCCTCGACGGCGTCCGGCCGGTAGGGATGGATCGAGGCGATCGCGACGAAGCGCTCCGGAAACCGCTGCGCGAGCGCGAGGGCGTAGGCGTTCGGCGTGTGGAAGGACGTCAGGTCTTCGCGGCGGGCGCCGTTGTCGTCGTAGTGGTAGTCGAACGCGAGCAGCATCAGCCGCGTGCCTGCCGGAAAGTCGTCCTGCAGGCGCATCAGCCGCTCGAGGTAGGCCACGTCGATTTCGGGCGCGCCCTGCGCGCAACCGGCGTTGAGGTAGAAGCGCTTCTGCGCGTACTGAATCGGATGCGCCGCGCTGTCCATCGCCGGCGTCACCCAGATGCCGGAGTCGCTGTCGCCCACCCCGATCAGGTGCACGTGCGTATCCCATACGCGAGCGGCGTCGATCCCGTCGAACGCCGCCCGCACGAGCTCGTGCCGGGCAAGAGGCTCGGGGAGCGGCGACAGGCACGGATTCCACACGCCCTCGTCCGGCCACAGGCCGTAACCGGCCGCGCCGAACCCGCCGAGTCCCATCACCCCCAGGAAAGTCCTGCGCTTCATGTTCTTGTTCTCATGATCAGAACGGCCATCACGCCGGCCGCGGCTCCCGCTAGATGCGCACCGGGGAGAACCGGCCAGGCCGTGTGCTTGACGATGCCCCCACCGGATGCGAACTCCAGCCCCAGTTTCGCGGTCGCGGCGGCGGCGACCGCCGCCAGCAGCCACCGCTGTCCTCCCTCCTGCCAGCGCGCGACGAGCCCGGCCGCGAGGAGGCCGTACAGCACCCCCGAAAGGCCGCAGTAGCGCCCGATGTCGGGCCGAAGCGTCCAGAGCCAGGCGTCGATCGCCGCCGCACTGATCCCAAATAGTAGTCCCCAGCGCGCGGGGTGCCGCTCGAAAAGCACGCCGAGCAGGCCGAGCCCCAGGAGGTTCGCAGCCAGGTGACTGGCGTCGGTGTGGGCGAGATGCCCTGTCACGAGCCGCCAGACCTCCCCATCGCCGATCGCCTCCCGGTCGAAAACGAGTGTCTCGGGGGCCGAACCGGCAATGAGGAACATGACGGCGGCGAGGACACCGAACGTCACGGATGCCCGAGGCACCGCCATGGCGGCCGGGCCGTTCATCGCCGCGCCCGGCGCAGCCCCCATGCAAGGGGGGCGAGCAAAAGCAGCATCCACGCGTCGAGCGCGCCCGAGCCCGAGAAGCCGGGCCGGTACGAGACCTTCACGCTCTTGTCCTGCTTGATGCGTTCCTTGAAACCGTCGATCTCGGTGCCGAGGTTCGCGATCATGTCGACGGTCGCGAGATCGAAGCCCTCCTCCATCGCCACGCGGCGCTTCACGTCGTCGCCGATGTAGGTCGAGTAGTGCTTGTTCGCGGCCACCCCCGGAGCATGAAAGAGCAGCTTGTGGGTACGCACGTCGAACACCGCCGTGTCGACGAAGGTCCGTACCTCGTGGCGGTTGGCCGGGACGGTATAGGCACCGACGATGGTCCAGTAGAGGAACCCGAGGTTCGTCTGGTCCGTGTTCGCCACCTGGTCGTACGAGACGAGCGCGATCACGTCGAGGTTGAACAGCCGCGCGATCTGGTCGAGCGTCCCGAAGCCCTTGCCCGACCGCATGAAGGCGTCGGGGATGAGCACGATCTGGTTGATGAAGGGGCGGTCGAGAAACGCCGCCTTGGCCTTGATGAGCAGCTCGTTCTTCTTCGGCTCCGAGAGCGCGCCCCGCGACTCGGGCACGAAGCCGATGCCGACGTTGAGCGGCAGCGGCAGGTTCGGCACGGTCTGGTCGTAGGCCGGGGGCAGCTCGCCCTTGGGGTAGAGGAAGTCCACCAGGCTGCTCGAGACGCTCTCGCGGCTGCGGTTCATGTGGGCGCAGCCCGCTATGAGCACCGCCACCCAAACGGCCACGACGGTCCAGAACCAGGGAAAACTTCGCGTTTTCATAGCCATCTCCTCGTGTTGTGTCGGGCAGCGTCCCGTTGACATAATGAACGCTGTTCAATATTCTTAGCACTATACTGAACGATGTTCAATAGGGGGCGGCATGGGACGGCGGAGCAAGCAGGCGGAGCACAGCCCGGAGGAGATCCGGGAGATGGCGCTGGCGGCGGCCAAGCGCATCGTGGCCAAGCAGGGCTACGGGGCGCTATCGACCCGCAAGGTGGCGGCCGACATCGGCTATGCGGTCGGAAGCCTCTACCTCGTCTTCAAGAATCTCGACGACCTGATCCTGCACGTGAACGGCTCGACCCTGGACGACCTCCACAACGCGCTCGAGGCGACGGCCGTGCGCTGCAGGGATCCGGAGACGTGCCTCCTCGCGCTCGCCCGCGAGTACATCCAGTTCGCGTTCACTAACCGGGCGCTCTGGAGCCTCGTCTTCGAGCACCCCGCTCCGCAGCGGCGGCCCACCTGGTACCAGGACAAGGTGGCGCGCATGTTCGAGATGGTCGAGGGGCAGCTGCGGGGAATCGCACCCGAGCGCGCGCCCAAGGACCTGAAGCTCGCCGCCCACGCGCTCTGGAGCGGCGTTCACGGGGTGTCCGTGCTCGGCCTCGCCGACCGGCTCGACGAGAGCGGGCGCGCGGCGGCCGAGAAGCTCGCCGCCTCGCTCGTCACGAACTACCTGGTCGGCTTCAAGCAAAAAACCAAGAACCGCGGCTAGACTCGAAGGGCCGCAAGGGAGGATTCCATGGGTTGGCTCAAAACGATCATAAGAACCGTGCTGCGGCTCTGCTACCGGGTCGAGGTCAGCGGGCTCGAGCACTTCCACGCGGCGGGTCCGCGCGTCCTCGTCGTCGCGAACCACACCTCGTTTCTCGACGCCGTCCTGCTCGCCGCCTTCCTGCCCGACGACCTCACCTTCGCGATCAACACGCACATCGCGCGGCGCTGGTGGGTGCGCCCGTTTCTGAGACTCGTCCGCTCCTTTCCCATGGACCCGACCAGCCCCTACTCCACGCGGGCGCTGATCCGCTATCTCCAGGAGGACCGCAAGGCGGCGATCTTTCCCGAGGGCCGGATCACGGTCACCGGCTCGCTCATGAAGATCTACGACGGCACCGGCATGATCGCCGACAAGTCGCGCTCGGTGCTGCTGCCCGTGCGCATCGACGGGGCGCAGTACACGCCGTTCTCGCGCCTGCGCGGGCGGGTGCGGCTGCGCTGGTTCCCGCGCATCCGGCTGACGATCCAGCCTCCGACCCGGATCGAGCTGCCCGAGACCGTCCGCGGCCGGGCGCGCCGCCAGAAGGCCGGTGCCGTGCTGTCCGACATCATGACCCAGATGATGTTCGCGACCTCGAATTACCGTAAGACGCTGTTCGACGCGCTGCTCGACGCGAAACACATTCACGGCGGACGGCATCCGGTCGTCGAGGACATCGAGCGTCGACCGCTGAGCTACCGCGACCTCGTGATGCGCGCCTTCATTCTCGGGCGCCTGACGGCGCGGATCACCAAGCGGGAGGCGCCCGTCGGCGTGCTGCTTCCCAATGCGGCGGGTACCGCGGTCGTCTTTTTCGGCCTGCACCTCTACGGCCGCGTCCCGGCGATGCTCAACTACACGGTCGGCGTGCAGGGCATGCTGTCGGCCTGCCGCACCGCCGGCATCCATACGGTGCTCACCTCGCGCCGGTTCGTCGAGGCCGCGAAACTCGGGGCGGCCGTCGAAGCCCTCTGCAAGGAAGTCGAGGTCGTCTTCGTCGACGATCTCCGCCACCGGGTCGGCGCGCTGGACAAGCTCAGCGCGCTCCTCGCGGTCCCGTTCGCGCGCCTGCTCTACCACGGCTTCCTCGGGGCGCCGAAGCCCGAGAGTCCCGCCGTCATCCTCTTCACCTCGGGCTCGGAGGGCGCGCCCAAGGGCGTGGTCCTGTCGCACGCGAACCTCCTCGCGAACGCGCAGCAGATCGCCGCGCGCTTCGCCTTCAGCAGCCGCGACAAGATCCTGAACGCCCTGCCGGTGTTCCACTCCTTCGGGCTCACGGCCGGCACCCTGCTACCGATCCTCGCCGGCATGCGGACCTTCTTCTATCCGTCGCCGCTGCACTACCGGATCGTTCCGGAGATGGCCTACGACGTGAACGCGACCGTGCTGTTCGGCACGAACACCTTCCTCAAGGGCTACGCGCGCTACGCGCACCCGTACGACTTCTACAGCGTGCGCTACGTCTTCGCCGGCGCCGAGAAGCTGCAGGACGACGTCCGTCGCGTGTGGATGGAGAAGTTCGGCGTGCGGATCTTCGAAGGCTACGGCGCCACCGAGACGAGCCCGGTACTGACGGCGAACACGCCCATGGACTATCGCCCGGGCAGCCCGGGACGCTTCGTGCCCGGCATCGAATACCGCCTCGAGCCCGTGTCCGGCGTGGAAACCGGCGGCCGCCTGCACGTGCGCGGCCCGAACGTCATGCTCGGCTACCTGCTCGCCGACCGCCCGGGCGAGCTCGTCCCGCCCCGCTCCTCCCTCGGGGAAGGCTGGTACGACACGGGCGACATCGTCACCGTGGACGAGGACGGATTCCTATATATACAGGGCCGGGCCAAGCGCTTCGCGAAGGTCGGCGGCGAGATGGTCTCGCTCGCGCTGGTCGAGGAGCTGGCGGCCCGCACCTGGCCGGAGGCGCAGCACGCGGTCATCAACCTGCCGGACGCGCAGAAGGGCGAGCAGCTCGTGCTGCTCACGAACCGGCGCGACGCGAGCCGCGCGGAGCTCCTCGCGCGCGCCCGGGCCGACGGCATCGGGGAGATCAACGTGCCCAAGCGCATCGTGACGACGAAGAACCTGCCGGTGCTCGGCACGGGGAAGACGGACTATGCGGCGGCGAGAGCGTTCGTCGAGAAGGAGGTGGCGTGATGACCCGCGGCCTCTATGCGCTCCTCGTCGCGCAGTTCCTGACGGCGTTCGCGGACAACGCGATCCTGTTCACCGCGATCGCCATGGTCCTGAACGCGCCCGGCACCGGCGCCTGGTACATCCCGGCGCTGCAGAGCGCCTTCCTCATCGCGTTCGTCGTGCTCGCGCCCTGGGTCGGCCCGTTCGCCGACAACCGGCCGAAGGCCGTGGTGCTGATGATCGGGAACCTGCTCAAGGGCGCCGGGGCCCTGCTGATTCTCGTCGGGCTCGAGCCGCTCCTCGCCTATGCCCTCGTCGGCGTCGGCGCCGCCGTCTACGGGCCGGCGAAGTACGGCATCCTGCCCGAGATGCTGCCGCACGATCGCCTGGTGCAGGCGAACAGCCTGATCGAGGGCTCGACCATCGTCGCCATCATCGCCGGCACGGTCGTCGGGGCGCGCGTCGCGGACGCCTCGATCCACTCGGCGCTGCTCGTCGTCGTCGCCTGCTACGGCCTCTCGCTCGCGACGACGTTCCTGATCCCGCGGATCACGCCGCGCCACGCCGGCGAGGGACGGGGGGTGCGCCATTTCATCGACATGATGCGCACGCTCTTCGCGAGCAGCCGCGCCCGCTTCGTCATGCTCGGCACCAGTCTGTTCTGGGCCGCCGCCGCGGTGCTGCGCCTGCTCCTCGTCGCGTGGGCGCCGGTCGTGCTCCTCACGCGCAACACCGCCGACATCGCCGACCTCACGCTCGCCCTCGCCATCGGCATCGTGATCGGGGCGGTGCTCGTGCCCAAACTCATCCCGATCGAGCGGCTGCGCCGCGCGCGCCTCGCGGCCTACGCGATGGGCGTCTTCATCCTGGTGCTGAGCCAGATCGAGGCCGTCTGGCCGGCGCGCGCGGCGCTCGTCTTCGTCGGCATCACCGGCGGACTCTTCATGGTCCCCGTGAACGCCGCCCTCCAGGAGATCGGCCACCTGACCATCGGCAGCGGCGGCGCCGTGGCGCTTCAGAACTTCTTCGAGAACGTCGCGATGCTCACGACCGTCGGCGTCTACACCTTCGCCGCCGCGAACGGCGCGCCTCCGGTAGCCTCGATCGTGACCGTCGGCATCCTGGTCCTCATCGCCACGTTCCTCGTCTCCTGGCATTTGCCGCCGGATCCGAACGGCAAGGGGCAGGAGTCCGTCATCGCTCGGGGGGCGGGCGGGGAGACCGGCTAGGGAACGGGCCGCGATCTCAGAGCCAACGCTTTTTCCGGAAATAAGCCAGCATTCCGGCGCCCAATCCCAACATGGCGAGCCAGGTGACGGGGTAGCCCCAGGGCGAGTCGAGCTCCGGCATGTGACGGAAGTTCATGCCGTAGACGCTCGCGATGAAGGTCGGCGGGATGAACACCGTCGCGATGACGGTGAGCACCTTGATCACCTCGTTCAGGCGATTCGTCGAGCTCGACATGTAGAGCTCGAGCATTCCCGAGAGGACCTCGCGAAACGTCTCGATCGTGTCGACGACATGGATCGTATGGTCGTAGACGTCGCGGAGGTAGACGGCGGTCTCCGGGCGGATCAGCGCCGAGCGCTCGCGCTCCAGGCCGCCGATCACCTCGCGCAACGGCCAGACCGAGCGCCGCAGCACGAGCGTTTCGCGCCGCAGATGGTGGAGGAGGCGCAGCGTCTGCGGTCCGGGGCCGGAGACGAGCTCGTCCTGCAAGGCGTCGATGCGCTCGCCGAGACGTTCGAGCACGATGAAGTAGTTGTCCACCACCCGGTCCAGCAGCAGGTAGGCAAGGTAGTCGGCTCCGGACTGCCGTACGCGGGCGCGGTCCTTGTCGATCAGCGCCTCCACCGAGGCGAACGCGCCGCTCGGGCCCTCCTCGACCGATACGACGTAGTTCTTCCCGAGGACGATGCTGATCTGCTCGATCTCGATCGCGTCTTCCGTCCCGTCGCTCAGCATCTTGAGGACCAGGTAGGCGTATTCGCCGTAATCCTCGAACTTGGTCCGCTGGTCGGTATTCAGGATGTCCTCGATGACCAACGGGTGCAGGCCGAGTTGTTCCAGCCGCTTCAGACGTTCGGCGTCGTGGGCGCCCACGGCATGCAGCCACGTGATCCCCGGACGCGCGAGGTACGGCAGCGCCTCCTCGACGGCCGCGATCTGCCGACGCTCGAGCGCGCCGTCCTCGTAGTGCACGAGACGAAGCTCCGTGGTCTCGCTCCGCCGCTCCCCGATGTGCACCGGCGTGCCGGGCGGCAGTCCCGCCTTCCGCGAGCGCTTCTTGAGCAATCTGCGCATACAGCACCTTTGCAAGAATCGTTGGCCCGGTTCGTATGATCCATCAAGCGACATGAGGAAAGAAGAACGGGCAACTCGAACAGCCGCTTTGCTGCTCGAATTAACATTGGAACAATCGAAATCGCCTCGTAAGTCGGAGAGGACGAGGTGAAAAATACTCTAACGCCGGTGACGAGGGCGTTGCGTGCAATACCTTTCCCGCTCTTTTCTCCGTTGGCTTCGGGGTCGAGCTTTCCGCGAAGATCGATGCGCTGAAGATACAACGGCTATCGATTTCCTAGAGGCCACATCCCCTCACACCTTAGCGACTCTCGACCCGTCGAGCCGGCTTCGCCGTCGCCGCGGGAATATTAAGAAAGCCTGAAACGTCGCGCGCCCGCGTTTGCGCTGCACGGCTTTGTTTGTCACAGTCGGTGTCGACGCCGCGCGCCGGCAGATGTACTCCAGGGAAGGCAGGCGCCCAGACGGAGACGCGCTGCGCGATTCACGCACAATAACCCTCGGAGGAGCATCATGCGTTTCACCGCTGTTATCAGCGCCACCACCCTGTTGTTCGCCGCTTCCGCTCAGGCCGGGCCGAGCTCCAACAGCAACATCGCCTGCCCGGTCGGGCTGGTGAGCGGGCTCGATCTCGATACCGAATTCGGTCCGGGTACGGCCGCGCTCACGAAGTGCCTGGAGAAGCGTACCCACGTCAAACTGGTCTTCCAGATCAACCAGGCGCCGCCCTACGCGCTCGGCAACATCGCCAACGTGATCGACGACTACGAGATCACGCACGGCATGAAGGCGGGCCGCGATTACGAGATCGCCGCCATCGTGCACAGCGCCGGCGGGACGACGGTGGTGAAGAACGACGTGCTGCTCGCGCACGGCAAGCCCGGCAACCCGGGCGAGGCCCAGGTGCGGGCGCTGATCGAGCGGGGCGTGAAGTTCTACTTCTGCCAGAACACGACGCGCGCCTACCTCAAGAACGGGACGCTCACCCCCGGCAACGCGACCGCCGAGATCATCGAGGGCGTGGAGTACACGACCGCCGGCCTCTCGTCGCTGGGTGACTTCCAGAGCAGCGGCTGGACGTACGTGCAGCCGTAGACCTCTAGGAAAAGCGGCAAACCGGGCCCCGGCGGCGGATTCCGCCTCCGGGGCCTTTTTTCATACGGCTGGCTGGTGACCTCGAATTGGTGGAGCTGCCAGAATAGGTTGCTCGCCATTCCCCCTAAACACTGATCAAGTGCCATGTGCGGCCGGTTGAACGTCCACGACAGCACGGCAATCCAGAAGCTGATGTCCGGGCTCGGGCTGCCGGCGCTTCCGTCGCGGCCGCCGCGGTACAACATCACGCCGACCTCGCCCGTCGACGTCGTGCTGGCGATGGACGACATCGCCGAGATGGAGTGGGCGATCGAGTTCCGTGATTTCCGGCATCCGAACACCAAGGTGGAGACGGTGAAGCGCCGGCCGGATCTACAGAAGCTGCTGCGCGACAACCGCTGCCTCGTGCCAGTCAATCGCTTCTACGAATGGCCCGACCCGGCGGTGAGACCCAAGTGGCAGGGAATCAAGACCCGGTTCTGCATCCACACGCCGGAGGACGTCATGCTCCTCGGCGGCATTTACAGGATCAATCCGCACGGCGTCATGCAGTTCAACATCCTCACGACGGACCCCAACGAGCAGATCGCCGACTTCCACCACCGCATGCCGGTCATCGTGCCGCCCGCGAAGGCGCCGGCGTGGATGCGGAGGCGCGATCTCGCAGAGGTGTACGCGATGACCGAGCCCTATCCCAACGAGCTCATCGTCTATGAATGCGACGGATTCGTGGACAGCGGCCGCAATGACGACCCGCGATGCATGCAGCCGGCGGCGCGTACTGGCGAGCGCTCGCAACCCCAAGGACAGCTTCTCTAGCTCACCCGATGCTGCCGGATCCCCGGACAGCGAAATGGACGCTCAGTACCCGAATTCGCCCGACCAGCGCCCCCTGTAATCGAGCGAGATCCAGCGTGGCATGAATGCGGCCGCGCGCTTGAGCGGCAGCCGTTCGAGATCGGGCCGTCCCTCCACGTCGCCGACGACGCAGGCACGCGTCGTGACGGCGCGGAAGCTGACGTTGACGTTCGGGGTCAGCGCGCCGCGGGCGACGGCGTCGCGGGGCGCGGAGAGAAAATACACGCGCTTGCGCAGGAAGCAGCTGAAGTAGAGCTCCATCTCGATTTCGAGCGCCTCGCGCTGGTCGCGAAGCGCGCGCTCGGCGCGCCGGGTGAGGCGCAGGTCGAGGGTGCGGCCGCCGAGGAGCAGTTGCGGGGGAATACCGGGGTCGGCGAGCGGCCGGACGGCGTTCATGGTTCCCTCCCCTTCTTGAGCGGCGCGTCGGCGTGGGCTGCGTATTCGTTCATGGAATTGGCGTAGACCTTCACCTTATCGTAGCCGAGGCTGCGGAGCGTCAGGTACGTCTGCGCGGCGCGGTGGCCGGAGCGGCAGTAGGTGATGACGGGGCGGTCCTTCTTCACGCCGAGGGATTCGAGCGTCGGCTGCAGGGCCGCCGGCGGGCGGCGGGCGAAGCCGCGCGGGAGGTCGAGCGCCCGGTCCCACGACCAGAGCTTCGCGCCGGGGACGTGGCCGCTCCGCGGCTCTCTCGGGCTCCCGGCGTATTCCTCGTCGGAGCGCACGTCGAGCAGCAAGGGGCTGTGGCCCTCGGCGGCGCTACGCACCTCGGCAAGGGTCGCCTCGTTGTCCCGGCCCGGACCGTCGAGCGTGTACGTCGTCGGGGCCCGGGTGACCGGCTCGTTCACGACGCGCCGGCCGTTGAGCACCCAGGTCACGAGGCCGCCGTCGAGCACCGAGACCTTCGGATGGCCGATGCGCTCGAGCTCCCAGAAGAGGCGCGCGGCGTTGAGGCCGCCCATGTCGTCGTAGAGCACGACGTGACGGTCGCGCGCGATGCCGACGTTACCGAGCAGCGCCGCGAGCTCGGCATCACTAAGGCGGGTCGGGAACCTGGCCGCCGGAGGCTTCTTGACGATGGCGTCGTACGGGAGGTGCACGGCGCCGGGCAGGTGAAAGCGCAGGTACTGCGTCGGGTCGCTCATGTCCACGAGCACGACGTTCGGGTCGTCGAGCCTCGCGGCGACCCAGGCGTCGTCGACCAGTACCGGCGCGGCCTCAGCCATGGCGGCAACGAAAGCCAGGAGGACGGCGACGAGGCCTTTCGGAATGAAACGAGACATGCGCGATCTCCGTGGACGGCATGGTTCTTATGACTTGGGTCGTCGACGCGGGGTTCACCCGAGCCGGGCCGACTGCTCCTTCTTGAGCGCCGTCAGCTCCTTCCAGTGACTCACGACCGCCGGCATCTCGGGCGGAGCCAGGTCGAGACCCAGCGCCCGGGGGATGTCGGCGCTCGGCACCCGGCGCCCGCCTTTCAGGAAAAGGCCGCGGACGGTCGCGATGGCGTGCACCGTGTCGTCGCGCTCGAAGCGCTGCTCTATATAGAAGTACTTCTCGTCCCAGGTGAGCAGGCGCGTCACGAGCTCGAACCTCTGGAAGGGGTCGAGCGGCCGGATGTAGTTGATCTCGGCCGCCGAGAGGACCGGGGCCCAGCGGTTCTTGAGCAGCAGGCGGCCCATGCCGTTCTGGGCGATCAGGTGCAGCCGGCCGAGGTCCATGAACGTGAGGTAGCGGCCGTTGTTCATGTGGAGATTGAGGTCGCAGTCCAGGGGCCAGACGCGGAACGCGATCCGGGACTCCGCGAACACGTCGCGGCGCGCCACGAACGGCAGCAGCAGGAGCAGCTTCAGGAAACGGAGATAAAGGTTCACGCGGTCGGCATCCTCGCACTTATAATAACGGCCCCATCCGAAACTGCCACGAGACACCCCGATGGTCGCCTGGGACGCGGTCGAGACGCTGCTGCTCGACATGGACGGCACGCTGCTCGACCTGCACTACGACAACCACTTCTGGCTCGAGCACGTGCCGCTGCGATACGCCGAGAGCCGCGGCCTGGATCCGGTGGCCGCCAAGCAAGAGCTCCTCGAGCGCTACAAGCGCGCGGAAGGCACGCTCGACTGGTACTGCGTCGACTACTGGACGCGCGAGCTCGGGCTCGACATCCCGCTGCTCAAGCAGGAGGTCGAGCACCTGATCGCGGTGCACCCGCACGTGATCGACTTCCTTCACGCCGTGCGGGCGCGCGGCAAGCGCATCCTCCTGGTCACGAACGCCCACGGCAAGGCGATCGACCTCAAGTTCCGGCGCACGCAACTCGGGGGGCACTTCGACGCGGTCGTGTGCGCGCACGACCTGCGCGTGCCGAAGGAGCACGCCGGTTTCTGGCACAAGCTCCGGACGCTGCACCCGTTCGAGAACGAGCGGGCCCTGCTCGTGGACGACAGCCTGCCGGTGCTGCGCGCGGCGAAGGCCTACGGAATCGCCCAGGTCCTGGCGGTGAAGCGGCCCGACTCGAAGCAGCCGGAGAAGGCCATCGCCGAGTTCCCGGCGATCGCGAGCTTTCTCGACATCATGCCCTGACGCGCCGGCCCGTTCCCGAAACGGCCTCGCGCGCCGCCCAGCCTTCGATCATCGCGGCGATGATCGTCTCCGACTGCGCGGCGAGATCGAAGCGCCGGTTCGAGAGGATCCAGCGGAAAGCGAGGCCCTGCACGGCGGCGATCAGCAGGCAGGCGTGCTCCTCGGGCTGGATGTCGCGGCGCACTTCCCCGGCGGCCTGCGCGGCCGCGAGCAGGCCCGTCAGGAACTCCAGAAAGCCCTTCACCATGCGATTCATGCGATCGCGCAGCTTCGGGTCGCCGCTCTGCAGCTCCTCGGAAAACAGCAGGCGCGGGATGCCGGGCTGACGCTCGATGAAGCGCAGGTGGAAGCGGATGACCGTCTTCAGCCGCTCGAGCGGCGAGAGGCCCTGGAGGTCAAGCTCTTTCAGTCCCTCGCGCAGGCGCTGCTCGATCGTGTCGACGAGCGCGATGAGGACGTGGCTCTTGGTGCCGAAGTGCAGGAAGAGCGTGGGCTGCGCGATGCCCACGGCCTGCGAGAGCGAGCGCGTGGTGAGCCCGGAGACGCCGCCCCGCCGGATGATGTCCCAGGCCGCCTCGATGATGTCGTGGCGGCGGACCTCCCCCGACTGGCGGCCGTTTCGCTTCCTGAAGGGTTTTTTCGTGCGCGGCATGGCCCTATCCCTGGCGCGCGACTTTAGCACAAAAGGATCGGCCGTCCCTGGCCGAAAAGCGCGGCGTGAGCGCCGCCAGAGGAGAGACGATTCAGCCGCAGCAGCCGCGCGCGTCGGCCTTGCCGTTCAGGCGCGTGAGCATCCACGCGAGCGGGCAGAAACCGGTGATGCCGCTCTGCGCGAGGTTCGCGCCGACGAAGACCGGCAGCCACACCCAGTTCGGATGCACGAAGTGCGCGAGACCGATCCCGGCGAGCACCATGCTGCCGGCGGCGAAGTGGACGATGCGATCGACGTTCATGGCTGTCTCCTAGTACTTGTAAGTGACCTGCAGGTTGAGGATGTTCTGCTCCAGCTCGATCACCTGCAGCGGCGCGGTGTTCGACTTCACCTCGTTGTTGAACGCGTGCATGTACGAGAGCGAGCCGTACACCTTCTGGCCGAGCCGGCGCGTCGCCCCGAGCGAGACGTGCTTCTCGACCACGGCGAGCGAGCCGATGTTGTTCGCCACGTCCTCGGGCCCGATGGGCGACTCGCCGTAGTTGAACCCGGCGCGCACCGTGGTCTTGGCGTTCACGGTTTTCTGGATGCCCACGGCGTACACCGTCTGGTCCTCCCAGCCGAAGTTGAGCGTGGAAGTCCCGGACGGGCCCTCGAGGTCCACGCGGTCGAGCACGTCGCCGAAGTAGATCCGCTTCACGTCGAACTCGACCAGCAGGCCGGGGTTGGGCTGGAACGCGAGACCCACGGCAAGCTGCCGAGGCGCGTTCATCTGCATCTCGAAGCGGCCGGTCTGCGTGTTCCACTTGAAGTCGCCCATTTCCTGCTCGCTGATCCACGCGGCGCCGAGCTGCAGCCGGTCGGTGAGCTTGTACGTGAGGCCGGCCGAGACGCCCCAGCCGAACACCTGGTTCTGCGGCAGCTGGAACGCCGGCGTGGACATCGCGAGGCTCTGGTAGTCGAAGTTGAGGGCCGCGCCGAGGGACAGGCGGTCGTTCACCCGGTAACCGAAGCCCGGGGCGATCTTGTAGAACTGCTTGGTGGTCACGATCGCCTGGGTGCCCGGCATGGGGCTGACGTCGGCGAAGTCGACCCCCATTCCGGAAAGCCCGCCCATCCCCATCCCGAAATACAGGCGGTCGTTCACGTTGAACGCGACGGCGCCGCCGGGCATGAGATAGAGCTCCGAGTCGCTCTCGAAGCCGTTCGCCTGGCGCTTCGGGTTCAGGAAACCGAAACCGAGGTCGGTGCGGACCTCCTCGATGCCGAGGTTCGTGAGGCCCGCGGGGTTGGTGAGCACCGTCCCGGCGTCCTGCGGCGAGGCGACCACCGCGCCGGCCATGCCCCACTGCACGGCCGTCACGCCGATCATCTGATCGCCGTTCGTCGCCCACGCGGACGCGGCGGCGAGGCAGGACGCGCCGAGCGCGCCCCCGATCACGTACTTGCGCATGTGTACTCCTCCTCCAATACCGGTGGTTCTGTCCGGGTCATTTCACGAGGTTCGCCGATACGCCCGGCTTGCCCCGGAACTTCTGGTGGCACGCGACGCAGCCGACCATGATGTCGGAGAGGCGCGCGGCGGCGCCCGCCATGTCGCCCTTGTCGGCCGCGACCGCGAGCTTGAGCGCGTTGCCCTCCACGGCGTCGTTCATCGTCTGGAGCACCCCGAGGTCTGCGTCGTTCACCTGGTCCAGCGCGAAGTACGGAAGCAGTCCGCCCTTCGGGATGCGATGGCCTGCGAGGCGCCTCGCGCTGTCGGCCGCCTGTTCCGCGTTGTCGGCGGCGATACCGCTGACGATGCTTTCGTAGTCCGCGAGCACTTCCTGCATGACCTGACGCAGCGTCAGCTCCTTGCTCCGTCGGGGATGCTGGTCGTGCAGCTTCTTCATCATGGCCTTGGTCTGCGGCGACAGCGCCATGACCTTCTGGCGCAGCTCGGGCGTGTAGCTCAGCACGCGCTCGCGCTCCTCGGGCGGCATCTTCTGGAGCTGGGCCTGCATCTCCTTCGGCGGGGACGCGCCCTGCGCGTGGACGATCAGCGGGGCAATGGATGCCGCGAGCACGAGCAGGGCGGTGCGGCACGAACGGTGGCGCGGGGGCATGGAAGTTCTCCGTTGTGGGATCGGGTTCAGTCGGTGACGGGCACGGCAACGCTGATGAGGCCGAACACGTCGCCCTCTTTCAGGCCATCCTTCTCGTAGCCGAGGATGTCGCGCTCGCCTTTCGGCTCGCCGTGACAGGCGAGGCAGGGCTTCATCAGGGGGACGGGTTCGTAGTAGCGGTACACCTTCTGCTTGCCCATCATCGCGAACTCGCCGAAAGGCCTGCCGCCGAAACCGGCGGACGTCGCCCGCACGAGCGCCTTGCGGTCGAGCTCGTCGGGTCTGTTGGCGGGATGGCGATAGGCGCGAGACGGCTGGCGCGTCACGATACCGGTGCGCGTGTTGAGCAAATCGCCGGTTTCACGCGCCCACTTCGCCGGGAGGAAGTTCTTCCAGCCCACGCCCTTCACGTTCAGACGGTCCTGGTTGTTGTCGATGCTCTGCTTGCCGGCCCAGAGCAGCTTCTCGAGGATCGGCTTCTGCTCGGGCGTGAGGCCCATCAGCTCGGGCTCCAAAGTCGCCTTCCAGTGCGCCATGAAGTAGTCGCCGGTGAAGCCCTTGTCGCCGAGCTTCGGGTCGGTGAGCTTGCCCATGTGGCCGAAAATCACGAGGCGGCCCTTCGCGAGCGCCTTGGCGATCAGCTCTGCGGTGGCCTGGCCTTGCGCGGTCGGGACTTTGTCGATGAAGAGCGACTCGGGTTGCCCTCCGCGCGCCGCGTCCCCGATTTCCGCCTGCACCGTGACCGAAGCGACGGCCGCCAGGCCGGCGAGCAGTCCGCGGGACATGGGTCGCATGGTGTGGTCCTCCCCGTGTGGTTGCGATCGCATGATTATATGATCGTATGATCACATCAAGCGCCCGCGAAGTGCAAGACCGACATCGCCTTCGGGAATCATTCCAGAATGAGAACGAGTCGAGGCGGACGAACCGGTGCGCTATGATCCTGCGATCGGCATCACGTCGTTACGTCACGGAGGGATCATGCGACGCCTGACACTCATCCTCGCTTTCGGGCTCGCGCTGGGGGCCTGCCAGACGGCGCGCTACGAAGGCGACGTGTCCTCCCCCTACTACGCCCCGCCGGCCGGCACGCGCGTGATCCTGAACCGCGAGATCACGATCCCGTCCGAACAGGTGAGCGTCATGCTCCAGAACGGAGAGATCGTGCGGGCGGGTGAGATCAACACCTACCATCCGCACTGCAAGTTCGAGGTGCGCCGCCGACTCGAGGTAGCGCAGGCCGTGAAGCCCGACGATTTTCTCGTGACCCGCGTCGAGCGCAGTCTGCTGCACAGCGTCGACGCGGGCGCGGTGCTGCACGCGCGCGTGTCCGTCGGCATCGGCATCGGTATCGGCGTGGGCGGGGGCGTGAACGGCGACGGGCCGAGCGTGCAGACGTACGCGACGCGCATGAACCTGCATTCGGACAGGCAGCCGGACGTCCTCCGCCTGACGTGCGGCCAGTGGGGCTACCCGTACGACGGCGAGCACGTGAGCGTGAACGGAATGCGCAAGGCGCTCGGTGACGTCATCACGCTGAAGTTGCCGGTGCCGAAGGGCTGACGCGGAGACGCGTTCTCCGCGCGCACGTGCGGGGCGTATTCGATAAGCGGCCGGGAACCGCTATTCGCGCGACAGCGGCGCGAGGCGCGCGGCGTTCTCCTCCCAGTGCCGGCCGTCGAAAGGCTCGACGGTCATGCGCCGGACGGTGCCGGGCTCCAGGCAGCGGGCGTTGACGCTGTAGCCGTCGGGATTGGAGCGCGGCACGTAGAACGACTTGATGCCGCAGGTCCTGCAGAAACGGTGCTTCGCGGTGCGCGTGCCGAACGTGTAGGTGGCGAGCCGGTCCTCACCCCGGAGCAGGCGGAAGCGCGCGGCGGGTACGATCAGGTGAAGGTAGCCGGACTTCGAGCAGATCGAGCAGTTGCACTCGGTCACCACCAGCTCGGCCGGCGCCTCCACCTCGAACTGCACGGCGCCGCAGTGACACCCGCCGCGGTGGGTCGCCATCAGGCCTTCTTCGCAGCATTGACGGCGGCCGGCTTGAAACGCCGGTCCCAGTTTTTGAAGCGCTTGCGGCAGTACTTGAGCAGCGCCTCGTAGTCCGGGAAATAGAGCTCGAAGTCGCCCTCGCCGGCAGGCCCGTCGAACTCGCAGTCGTCGTTCTTGTGGTCGCGGCAGACCTGCGGGCGGTTCTCGTAGATGCCGCATCGCCCGTCCGGCTGCAGGTGGCGGCAGGTGTTATTGACCAGGAGGAACCAGCCTTCGCTGTCCTTGTAGAGCTGGGTGTTGACGTGGGAGATCTGCCAGATGAGCAGATCGAAGTCTTCCATCGAGCGCGGTGCGTCGATCTGCTGGGTCAGGTAGGTGCAGCAGGTGGACCCCTTGCAGAAGCTGCACTTGTTTTCCGGCGTGATCTTCACGTCGCCCGCCGGCCTGATGGGTATCACGGTGGTCATACAGGTTCTTCTCGGGCCAAAGAGCGCGCCATTATAGAGGCGCACTTCGAGCAAGACGAGGCGCGGGAGCCTCGCCACATTCCCCTAACCCCGGGATACAATAGGGAAATGCTCAAACCGTCGTTCGCCCGATGAAGCTCTCCCCGGCCGCCTTCCGCGAATGGGAGTACAAGCGCATCACCCTGCTCGGCATGTCGGGCGTGGGGAAGACGCGCCTGGCCGTGCGCCTGCGCCGCCAGAACTGGTTTCACTACTCGGGCGACTACCGGATCGGCACGCGCTACCTCGACGAGCCGATCCTCGACAACATCAAGAGCCAGGCGATGCAGATCCCGTTCCTGCGCGAGCTGCTGCGCTCGGACTCGATCTACATCGAGAACAACATCACGGTCGACAACCTCCGGCCGGTCTCGAGCTTTCTCGGCAAGCTCGGAAACCCGGAACAGGGCGGCCTCGGGCTCAGGGAGTTCAAGCGGCGCCAGGCGCTGCACCGGCAGGCGGAGATCGCGGCGATGCGCGACGTGCCGGAGTTCATCGGCAAGGCGCACGACATCTACGGCTATCGCCACTTCGTCAACGACGCCGGCGGCAGCGTGTGCGAGCTCGAGGACGACGCGGTTCTCGAGATCCTCGCCGCGCAGACGCTCATCCTCTACATCAAGGCGACCGAAACGGACGAGCACGCGCTGATCCGCCGCGCGGAGGAGGATCCCAAGCCGCTCTACTACCGGGACGCCTTCCTCGACGAGCAGCTCGCCGTGTACCTGCGCGAGCACGATCTCGACTACGTGGCGCAGATCGAGCCGGACGCCTTCGTGCGCTGGATGTTTCCCCGGCTCTTCTACTCGCGCCTGCCGCGCTACGAGGCGATCGCCCGGGAATACGGTTACACCGTCACCACGGAGGAGCTGGCGGCGGTCGAGGACGAAGAGGATTTCCTCGCCGTCGTGGAGCGCGCGATCGCGCGCGGACGCTGAGGGGGCAGGATGCCGCTCGTTGCCAGCACCGATCTGCCGACCTTCGATCGTCTCCGCCAGGAGGGCGAGACCGTGCTCGCGCGCGACGTCGCGCTGCACCAGGACATCCGCGAGCTGCACATCGGCCTGCTCAACATGATGCCGGACGCCGCGCTCGCCGCCACCGAGCGCCAGTTCTTCCGGCTCGTGGGCGAGTCGAACCAGATCGCGCAGT
This sequence comes from Sulfurifustis variabilis, assembly GCF_002355415.1. Lineage (GTDB taxonomy): Bacteria > Pseudomonadota > Gammaproteobacteria > Acidiferrobacterales > Sulfurifustaceae > Sulfurifustis > Sulfurifustis variabilis. The sequence continues at coordinate 3,810,064 of NZ_AP014936.1, forward strand.
TCTACATGCACCCGTTCACGCTGAAGGAGCTCCGGCGCGGCGCGGAAGCGACCGCCTACGTGAAGCGCTACTACGAAACCTTCGACGAGATTCGGGAGCGCGGGCTGGATGCGCTCATCATCACCGGCGCGAACGTGACCCAGCCCGATCTCGCGCTCGAGCCCTTCTGGAAGCCGCTTAACGGGGTGATCGACTGGGCGTACGAAAACGTCACCTCGACGCTGTGCTCGTGCCTCGCGACCCACGCGGTCATGGAGTTCCGCTACGGCAAGAAGCGCCGGCACCAGGGTTTCAAGCGCTGGGGCGTGTACTCGCACCGGGTCACCGACCGCAAGCACCCGCTGGTCGCCGGCGTGAACACGCGCTTCGACGTGCCGCACTCGCGCTTCAACGACGTCTCGCGCGCGCAGTTCGAGCAGGCGGGCCTGCACGTGCTCGCCGAGAGCGAGGTCGCGGGCGTGCACCTCGCGGTGAGCGAAGACCTGTTCCGCATCGTCTTTTTCCAGGGACACCCCGAGTACGACATCAACAGCCTGCTCAAGGAGTACAAGCGCGAGGTCGGCCGCTTCGCCAAGGGCGAGATCGGGGACTACCCGCCGTTTCCGGAGAACTATTTCACGCCGCAGACCCAGGCGATCCTCGAGGAGCACCAGGAGCGGGTGGCCGCTGCGCGCCGCAACGGGACCCCGGTGCCTCAGCTGCCCGAGTCGCTGCTCGCCGGCGGGCTCGACAACACCTGGCACGATACCGCGGAGGCGGTGATCAACAACTGGATCGGACGGGTTTACCAGCTCACGAACATCGACCGCCGCCTTCCCTTCGCCGAGGGCGTGGATCCGGCCGACCCGCTGGGGCTCAAGGCCTAGCGGCCGGATGAAGTCCTTTGCTCGCCCTTTCCCTCGACGGGAAAGGATCGGGAGAGGGTGTGGCTCAGGGATCGCGCATCACGCCGTGATTCGGGGCGACACGTTCGCCTCCCCACTCCTGCGGGGAAAGGGAAACCATAAATAGGACCGTTTTGGACAGACGGCTGGGCCGCGTCTTTTCCGGCGGTGATCGCGCTCAGGCCTTCTCCCGCAGCAGCGCAATGAACGCCTCGGCCACCGGATGGTCGAGATTCGCGCGGTGTCGCGCGATCCACAGCACGCGCATGATGCGAAAGCCCGTGACCTTGAGCCGCGCCAGCCGACCCTGCGCGACCCGCTCGATGACCGCGAAACGCGGAAGGAAGCTCACGTGGCGCCCGCGCGAGAGGATCTCCACGATCGCGTCGGTCGAACCCACTTCCATGGCCACGTTCACGCGCTCGATCCCGATGCGCCGCAATGCCTCGTCGAGCGTATCGCGGATCGCGGAGCGGCGCTCGCGCAGGACGTAGTTGAGCTGCGGCACCTGTTCCACGGGCAGGAGCTCGGTGCCGGCGAGCGGATGCTGCGGGCCGCACACCAGCCAAAGCTCGTCCTCCATCCACTTCTGGACGAGGATGTCGGGATGGTCCGGTGCGCTCTCGAGGAGCGCGAGGTCGGTGACGCCGCTGGCGAGGCGTGTCTGGATGCGCCGGCCGTACCCCATGCGCGAGTTCACCCGGTAATCGGGAAACCGCTCCGAGAACTGCAGCAGCAGGCTGGGGAGCAGATGCTCGCCGATCGCGAAGGTCACCTCGAGCCGCAGGGTAGTCTGTCCGGACGCCACGCTCTGGAGGTCCTCGCGCAGCGCAAAATGGCGGTCGAGCGTCTGGACCGCGAGGAGGTAGACCTTCTCGCCCGCCGGCGTCAGCCGCAGTCGTCCGCCCACCCGCTCCATCAGCCGCACGCCGTAGCAGGCCTCGAGCGTCTTGAGGCGCTTCGTCACGGCCGGCTGGCCGATGCGCAGCACCCGGGCGGCCTCGATCACGCCACCCTTCTCGACGACGGCGCGCAGCGCCGCCCATCCGTCCAGCTCGGGCAGGAATTTATATTCCATTAAAGAATATGTTGCACGCGCGTTTCATTGGAAGCGCTGCATCGGATCGTACAGAATGAGTTTGCGTTGCCGGTTTCGCTGCTCGTTCGAGTAGTCTGCCGTCCCGCATTTTAATTGCCTCAGGGAATATTGTCCTTTGCTTCAATGAATGTCAGCAGCGGCATCAAGGTTTCCGGCCCGCCGGCCCGGCATGGCGGGGCCCCGGTAGCGGCGCGGACCCCGGAGTCCGACTCGCCCGCGGCTCCCGGGCTCAACGCGGTCATTGACCCCCGGCCCGCGATCGCCGAACGGCTGGCCGCCACGGCCCTGGGCGGGCTGAGCATCGCGCTGTACGCCGTCCTATTCTGGTTCGACGAGGAGCTCATCGAGCTCGCCCAGTCGACCCGCCGCGGGGACAAGCGGTTCTTCTTCGTGCCGATCGCCGTGGCGCTTCTCTTCTCCTTCGTGCACGGCGCCTTCACCGGCCGTTTCTGGGACGTCCTGGGCCTGAAGGCAAGAACCTAAACCGGGGCCGCGTGGACGCGATTCCCTTCCTCCCGCTCGACCCCCTCAGCATCCTGCTGCTGTTCGTCGTCGGATTCATCGGCGGCATGGTGAGCGGCTTCATCGGCTCCGGCGGCGCCTTCGTGCTGACGCCCGCGATGATGAGCCTCGGCGTGCCGGGCGTCGTCGCGGTGGCGAGCAACATGGCCCACAAGTTTCCGAAGGCGCTGGTCGGCGCCATGAAGCGCGCGCGATACGGGCACGTGGACGTCAAGCTCGGGATCGTGCTCGGCATCTTCGCCGAGGGCGGCGTGTTCGCGGGCAAGGAAATCATGACCCGTCTGCGCGCGGTGTACGGCGATACGGGAACCGACCTCTACGTCTCGGCGATCTTCGTCGTCGTGCTCGCCGTCGTGGGCGGGCTCGTGCTGCGCGACGCGCTGCTCAACCGGTCGAGCCGTCCGGCGGGCACGCGCCAGGCGCTGCCCGCGGCCGCCCGCTGGGTCCGCTCGGTGCGCATCCCCGGCACCATGATGCGCTTCAAGTCGATGAACAACGCCGAGGTGTCGCTGCTTCTGGTCGCGCCCCTCGGCTTCGCCACCGGCCTGCTCGCGGCCTCGATCGCGGTCGGCGGCTTCGTCGGCGTCCCGGCGATGATCTACCTGCTGGGCGTGCCGGCGATCATGGCGACGGCGACCGAGCTGGTGGTGGCGTTCGTCATGGGGCTGGGCGGGAGCCTCTTCTACGCGTGGGAGGGTTTCGTCGACATCCGCCTCGCGATGATCATCCTCGCGGGCTCGCTGTTCGGCATCCAGATCGGGGCGATCGCGACGACCTACGTCCGCGAGCAGCTGGTGAAGCTCGTGATGGGGATGATCATGGTGGTCGTGCTGTTCAGCCGGCTGTTCAAGATGCCCGTCTACCTCGCCGACCTCGGGGCCGTCCCGGCGCTCTCGCCCTCGCTGCACGGCGCCCTGGACGCGCTGAGCGTGGCGACCCTCGCGCTTGCGCTTCTCGCCGGCGCCGGCGCCATCCTCATCGCGCTGGCGCGCGGCATTGCCGCCCATCGCCGGCGCCACGGCATGCTGGAGCCCGCGGCCGTCGACTGAGTCGGGCGCGCGGTCAGGGGGCGCGCGAACGCTTCTGTCTCACCTTGTCGCCGAACTTCTCGGCGAGAATCACGAACCGCTCGTGGGTGCCGCGGCTGATCACGTCGATTCCGTCGCTCGCCTCGACCTCGAACACGAGCCGGCGCCCGTCCACCTCGGCGAGCCGCACGCGCGCCACGACCTCGAGCCCGGGAGGCGTCGCGGCGACGTGGCTGACGTTCACGTGCGTGCCGACGGTCTGCTCGAGCGGCCAGTCGAGGTGCGGGTTGACGGCCTGGATGCACGCCCACTCGATGAAGCCGACCAGGAAGCCGGTCGCGAAAACCTCGGGCATCACCTGAAACTCCGGCGCCTCGCGGTAGAGATGCGGGACGGTCTTCGTGTCCGGAACCCGAAAGCGCAGGGTGTGCTCAAGTCCCGGTTTGAGCGATTCCTTCATGCAGACCTCGACTGACGGGCAGCGCCTTGGCCCCGGGGCTTCCTGCGTACGGGGCACGCGCTGCCTGGAATGCGGGCCCGGGGAAGATAGCGCCTGTGGGTGCGGCCACGCAACGGCAGGCCGCGCCGCGGGGCGGCCCGGTCGCAACCGCGCTCCGGTCAGGAGTCGAATTTCGGCAACTTGAGCTTGCCGAACTTGGCCTCGTGGTAGCCCTCCGCGCCGCCGTCCATGAAGTAGTAGTTCTTCACGCCTTCCTTCTCGAGGTAGTACTGAAACCACGGCGCCTGCTTGCCGACCTTGTCGTAGACCAGCAGCGGCTTGTCGCTGCGTTTCGCCCTGGCGACCACTTCGGCGATCTTCGCGCGATCGTCGAGCGGCGCGCGCTCCTCCTTGAAGGGAAAGAGCGCGACGTCCCGCTGGCGCAGGTCGCGGATGTCGAGCACGATCGCGGCGCCCTTCTCCACCCGCGCCTCGAAATCGGCGGCGGAGATCACGCGGGCCTTGTACGCCTCCTTGTCGATGAGGTCGCTCGGGGCGATCGGGCTGCGGCCGAGCAGCACGCTCGCCTCCGGGTACTTCCGCGTCCAGACGTCGAGGCCCGCGTCGTAGGCGTACACGTTGGTCACGCCGGCGTTGATGGCGTACTCGGCGGCCTCGTACGATTTTTTGCACGTCGTGCCGTTGCAGTAGAAAACGATCGGCCTCGCCGACTGCTTGCGCAACTCGAGCGCCGCGGCCGGGAGCTTGTCCTTGCTGAGCGGAATGTGAAGCGCGCCCTTGATGTGCAACGTGTCGTACTCGTAGCGCGATCGCACGTCGACGAGCGCGACTCGCTCCAGCTGGCCGTGCAGCGACTCGGCCTCGATGATCGGCACGTGCTTGTACCTGGCGCGATGCGGGTACTTCGCCTGGTCGGCCTGGGCGGCGCCGACGAATCCCAGGATGACCAGAATGGATGTGAGCGACTTTTTCATTTTCGATGCCTTCGGCGTTGAGTGTGAGTGGTGGTCGCATTCCGTCGCCGTCGTGCGGCTCGCCGGTTTCGGCGCGCCTCCCCCGGGCCCGTTTTAGAGCAATTCTCATGCCCGCCGGTGGAGACGCGTTCGATCAACCGTTTGGGCTACTTCTGACCGGACACGAAAAAGAAAGCATGCGGCTTGGAGGCGCGTGCTTGTCGCAGGACGTCACGCTCCCGCGATTTATGAGCGGATAACCGATTGTTATGACGCCTACCGGAGTACTCCTTCGCCTTAGGACGGCCACCGCTCGACTGCTCATAGCCCTGTCTTGTTTGGGCGCGCGCAGCCGGCGGCTTCCGCGATCGCACGACGACCAAAGCCTGTCCGCGCGGCGTGAAGTTGCTGACCTGACGAACTCCTGCGTTGCAGCGCACGCTCCTCGACCCGCTTCCCTTCGTGGCTTTTCCGGCGCTTCTCAGCGCATTCCACGATTGTTCGCTTCTTCGGCGTGTGCTTCGATGCGGCACGGAGGTGCGGAGATGAACAGGGACGTCACCCGCCGGACGCTGTGCGTCGCGCTGGCCAGCGTACTGGCATTGCCGCTCGGCCCCACAGCGCATGCGATCGATCTCTACGCGCGCGCCATCGGCGATCCGTACTCCTACCAACCCGAACGGGCACCGCCGCCCGAGCCGGTCCCCGCGGCACCGGCGCCGGCCGCGGAGGAATCGCTTCCCGCACTGGGCGGCGAAGAGGCAACGGGCGCGAGCCCGGCGGAGAGCGGCGGATGGTCCTGGGGCCGCGTGCTCGTGGGGATCGCGGTCGTCGGCGCGATGGCGGCGCTGGCCAGCAAGAGCGGCGGAGGTGGCCAGGTGAACGTCGACAGCGGTTCCGTCGGCAGTGTGGGCACCACGACCCCGACCGCTCCCGAAGCCGGTTCGGGCGGCGGCGACACCGGCTCGGGACCTCTGCCGACGCTCCCGCTCCCGGGCGGCGATGACGACGACGATGACGACGACCGGAAGGGCAAGAAACGACGGTAGACGACGCGCTTTCCCGAGCACGTGATCCCCCGTCCTCCCTCCCGCTGACCCGACAACAGATCGACCTGCCTACCGGCGTTCCCTGATTGCTGGCACGCTGCTTGCAATCCTTTCCTGCGGCGCATCGGCGCCAACCGACAAAGGCTACCTCGCGCGAAAGCGCGGGGGCGCAAAGTCACCGGTCTACCGGGCCTCGGCCCCAGGACAGCGGGACTGCCGGACGGAGCGAGCGGGCCATCGGGCCCGGGCGCCCCCTTCGCGGTGCACCCCCGTCATCCGAGACCGAACTTGTGGCCGCACGAGGGAGGTCGACATGCGATACCCGGAGCAAGTCGCAGAAGACGGCAGGGCCGCGCACCGGTGCCGGCATCGTTCCGTCGTAGCCGCGCTGCTGGCCCTCGTCGGCATCGGGATGACGTCCCCCGCGACGGCGGGCGACGTGAGCCTGCTCATCAACGGCAAGGCGTTCCATATCGATCCGCCCGCGAACACGAACTACAACGAACGCAACTGGGGCGTCGGAATCCAGTACGAGCTGGACGAGCGCGTCAAGGAGAACTGGGTCACCTTCCTGCAGGCGTCCGAGTTCCGTGATTCGAACCGCAACGTCTCCGCGTACGCCGGCGGCGGACTGATGCGGCGTTACGAGTTCCGCTCCGGAGACGTGCGTCTCGACGCCGGCGCGATCGCGTTCCTGATGTACCGCAAGGATTTCCGCGGCGGGAACCTCTTCCCCGGTGTCCTGCCCGCGCTTTCGATCGGCACGCCCCGCGTGGCGCTCAACCTGAGCTACGTACCGAAGGTGGACCCGAAGATGGTGCCGATCGTGTTCGTGCAGCTGAAGCTCACCCTGGGCAAGCTCTGATCCGGCACCCGGCTCAGGGCGCGAGCCGCAGCGAGCGCCAACCGCCGTCCGGCACGCGTTCGTACCGCACGCGCTCGTGCAGCCGGTTCTCGCGGTCCTCCCAGAACTCGTAGACCTCGGGTATCACCCGGTAACCGCCCCAGTGGGGAGGGCGCGGCACCGGCCGGCCCGCGTAGCGCCGTTCGAGCTCGCGCACGCGTTCCTCGAGCGCCGCGCGGCTCTCGATGACCCGGCTCTGGTCCGAGGCCCACGCGCCGATCTGCGAGCCCCGCAGGCGGGCGGCGAAGTACCGATCGGAATCCGCGGCGGCCGTCATCTCCACCCGCCCCTCCAGACGTACCTGGCAGCCCAGCGGATCCCACCAGAAGAGCAGCGCGGCCCACGGATGGCGCGCGATGTCCTCGCCCTTGCGGCTCTCGTAGTTCGTGTGGAACACGAATCCGCGCGCGTCGTAGGAGCTGAGCAGCACGACGCGCGCGGTCGGGCGGTCGTCCGCGCCGACGGTCGCCAGCGTCATCGCGTTGGGCTTCGCGATGCCGGCGGCACAGGCCTTGTCGAACCAGGTGCGAAAAAGCGCGAGGGGATCGTCGATCATCGGGAAGGAATGCGTCGTGTCGCGGGACGCCTACACTGCCGTTCGGCCGGCGCGCGGTCAATGCGCCGGACGGCTCAGTGGCTCGCCGCCTCGGCCCGAGCCCGCGCCGGTCCGGTCGCGCCCGCCTCGATGGCGCGCTCGAGAAAGCGATAGAGCCTGCCATCGCCGCAGAACGCCACGTTGAACCGCAGCCAGCCGCTCGACTCCAGGCGCGGGCTGAACACGTTGCCGGGCGCGAGCATGATGCCGTCCTGCGCCGCGCGGCGCGCGACCTCGGCCGCGTCCAGCCCCTCGGGCAGCCGCGCCCAGACGAACATGCCCGCCTCGGGTTGCCGGTAGAGCGTCAGGCCGCAGTCCTCGAGCCGCCGGCACGTCGTGCCGATCGCCCGTCCGAGCCGCTCGCGCACGCGGTCGAGGTGCTTGCGGTGATGGCCGTCGGTCAGGATCTCGTAGACCACGCGCTCGCAGATCTCCGAGGTCGTCAGGCCGGAGAGGAGCTTGAGATTGGTCAACGCCTCAGCAAGCTCGCAGTGGCAGGCGATGTAGCCGACGCGCAGCGCCGGCGCGATCGTCTTCGAGAAGCTGCCGAGGTAGACGACGCGGTTGAGCTGATCGAGCGTCGCGAGACGCTGCGCGCTCTTGTGCTCGAGGTCGGCGAAGACGTCGTCCTCGACGACGATGAAGTCGTGCCGCTCGGCGAGCTGAAGGATCCGGTAGGCGGCGGCGGCCGTGAGGTTCGTGCCCGTCGGATTCTGGAGCACGGTGTTCATGAAGAGCGCCTTCGGCTTATGCGACTCCACCAGTTTTTCCAGCGCGGCGAGGTCCGGGCCGTCGGGCGTACGCGGCACGCCGATCAGCGTCGCGCCGGTGAGCCGGAGCGTCGCGAACAGGGTGTAGTAGCCGGGATCGTCGACGAGCACCGTATCGCCCGGCTGCAGCAGATAGCGGCTGACGAGTGCGAGCGCGTCGCTCGCGCCCTTGGTCAGCACGATCTGGGAGGGCTGCGCCGCGATGCCGCGCTCGGCCAGGAGCACCTGCATCTGATCGCGCAGCGGCGCGTGGCCCTTCGGCTCCCCGTACTGGGTGAGGTGCGCCCCGCCCTCGCGCGCGAGCGTGCGCAGGCTGCGCTGTATGCCGTCCTGGTCGAGCCAGGCCTCCGGCAACCAGCCGCAACCGGCCTTCAGCTCCAGCGACTGGTTGGAGAAGATGCCGCGCATCAGCCAGATGGCGTCGACCGCGCGCTCCAGCACGCACTTGCGCTCCTCGGAGCTTGCGGGGAGCGGGCGTGCGGCGACGTAGAACCCGGAGCCACGGCGCGACACGAGGTAACCCTGCGCCACGAGGCGGTCGTAGGCCTCGACCACGGTGAAGCGGCTGACGTCGTGCTGCTCGGCGAACTGCCGGATCGACGGCATGCGCGCCCCCGGCCGCAGCACGCGCTCCTCGACGCGCTGCTTGAGCGCCGAGACGATCTGATCGACCAGCGATTCCGGGCTGTCCGGCTTGATGGGTATGACTGGCATGAGAGTGTCCCGGTTGACCGAGCGGTACAGAGCCGCTCGTTGTTCAGAGACAGAACCGATCAATTACCTGCAAAACTGTACATGCCGCGTCCGCCAACTGACATGTACCGTACCGGCTCAGTTTAGTCATAGTGTCCGGCGCGAGGCAACGGCCTCTTGTCCGGCGGAGGGTCCGGGATGCGCGCGCACGCGGTGTCGTCATTGCTCATCGGTCTGGTGCTGGCGGGTTGCGCCGAGCGCGGCACGATCGAGCCGGCTGCCCGTATCCAGCCGTCCCCGACGGCAGTCGAGCTTTCCGAGGCGACGTCGGCCGAGCGCGAGCGCGCGCGTGCCGGCGCGCGCCTCGAGCTCAGCCGCCGCCTGCGCGAGCGCAGCCGGTATCACCTCCTGGTCGCGCACGGCATCGGATCTGCCGAAGCCCTGGCGTCCATGGATGCGGCGATCGCGCGGATGCACGCGCGCATCGAGGCGCTGCAAGAACCGCATCCGGCCAGCGACGCGCAGGACTCCGCCGCCGGCTGCGATGCGGACCCCGCGCCGTCAACGGGCCGCACAGGGCGCCCGGCCGCGGCCGGATGCGACGGTGTCCTGGCGTTGTGCCTGCGATCGGACCGGTGTCGATGAGGAACGACCAGATACAAACGGAAACGCGATCGACATTTTCGGGAAACCGGCGACAGGTAGGGTGCGACGGTATCGAGGTCGCTGTTCCGCACGACGTTCCGATGCCGGCTCGCGTTGTCGATTTCGCAGCGCGCCGTTCGACGTAAGAAAAGAGCCGGCGTCCTCCGGACACCCGGCGGGCCGCCCGGCGAAGCCGTATTTCCCTGGGGGGAACCGACGGGCGCGCAGCGCTTGACCTTCCCATCATGGGAAGGTCGACACTTCCGGCCGGCATCAAACGTAGAGTTGCGAGGAGACGGTCATGAAACGGTTCGGTCTGTTTTCGTCTCATCACGAGCGCGAGCGCGGCGAGCTCTGCCGGCTCGAGCGGCTGGCGGTCGCGGCGCGGCTCGGCACCGCCCACCTGGACGGCGTCGCCCTCGACGCTCGCGCCCAGGCGCGCCTCGCGGAGCAGAGCCCGCGGCTGGCCGCCGCTCCAAACGCTTCGCGGGAGATCTGCCATGCCTAGACACGAGCCGACAGGCCTGCCGCAAGGGCGCACCGCGCTTCTCGCCGCCGCTATCGCGTCGGCCATGCTCGCCGTCGCCTGCCAGCCCTCGGGCACGGCCGTGGCCAAGACGGCGCCGCCGGCGCCGACCGTGAGCGTTGCCGAAGTCGTGCAGCGGGAGGTGGTCGACTGGGAGGACTACACCGGACGGCTCGAGGCGGTGAAGCGCGTGGAGGTGCGCCCGAGGGTGAGCGGCTATGTCCTCGGCGTGCACTTCACCGAGGGCGCGGAGGTGCGCAAGGGACAGCTCCTGTTCCAGATCGACCCGAGGCCGTTCCAGGCCGAGGTCGACCAGGCGCGCGCCGAGCTCGAGCGCGCACGCTCGCAGCAGGTGAAAGCGAAGGGCGATCTCGCTCGCGGGGAGCGTCTGCTCGCGGCGCGCGCGATCTCGCGCGAGGAGTACGACCAGCGCACGGCGGCGAGCCGGGAGGCCGACGCCGCGGTGCGCGCGGCCGACGCCGCGCTCGAGGCGGCCGCGCTCAACCTCGAGTTCACGCGGATCACGGCGCCCATCGCCGGGCGCGTGAGCCGCGCGCAGGTCGTCGAGGGCAACCTGGTCGCGGGCGGCAGCGCGAGCGCGGCCCCGCTCACCACCATCGTCTCGCTCGATCCGATCTACGCGTACTTCGATATCGACGAGCGCGCGTTCCTGCGCCACGCGGCGCAGGCGCGCAACGGCGCGGCGAACGGCGGGCTGCCGGTCGCGCTCGGCCTCGGCAACGAGGCGGGCCATCCGCACGAGGGGCGTCTGGACTTCGTGGACAATCGCGTCGACCCGGAGACGGGCACGATCCGCGCGCGCGGGGTGTTCCGCAACGCCGATCGCCGGTTCACGCCGGGGATGTTCGTGCGCGTGAAGCTGCCGCTGAGCGAGCGCTACCCCGCGCTGCTCGTCAACGAGCGTGCGATCGGCACCGACCAGAGCAACAAATTCGTGCTGGTGCTGGACGAAAGCAATGCCGCGCAGTACCGCGCGGTGAAGCTCGGCCCGGCGATCGACGGCATGCGGGTCGTGCGCGAGGGACTCCAGGCGGGCGAGCGCGTGGTCGTCAACGGGCTCCAGCGCGTGCGTCCGGGCATGCCGGTCGCGCCCGAGGCCGTCTCGATGCTGAACCTCAAGCCCGAGGGCGACGCCGCGCGCGTCGCCCGGGCGGCGCACTGAGGGACCGGCCATGCGCTTGAGCCACTTCTTCGTCGACCGGCCGATCTTCGCCGCGGTGCTCTCCGCGATCCTGTTCATCGTCGGCGCGATCTCGCTCTTCCAGCTGCCGATCTCCGAATACCCGGAGGTCGTGCCGCCCACCGTCGTCGTGAGGGCGAGCTATCCGGGCGCGAGCCCGACGGTCGTCTCCGAGACGGTCGCGGCGCCGCTCGAGCAGGCGATCAACGGCGTGGAGGGCATGCTCTACATGTCCTCGCAGGCGACGGCCGACGGCACCATGATGCTCACGGTCACGTTCAAGCTCGGGACCGATCTCGACAAGGCGCAGGTGCAGGTGCAGAACCGCGTCGCGCAGGCGCTGCCCAAGCTCCCCGACGACGTGCGCCGCCTCGGCGTGCTGACGGAGAAGAGCTCGCCCGACCTGACGATGGTCGTGCACCTCTACTCGCCGGCGGAGCGCTACGATCCCGTCTACCTCGCGAACTACGCGCTGCTCCAGGTGCGCGACTCGCTCGCGCGCATCCCGGGGACCGGCCAGGTCCTGGTGTGGGGCGCGGGCGAGTACGGCATGCGCGTGTGGCTCGACCCGGAGAAAGTGGCGTCGCGCGGACTGACCGCCTCGGACGTCGTGCGGGCGATCCGCGAGCAGAATGTCCAGGTGGCCGCCGGCGCGGTCGGCCAGACGCCGGCGCCGCGGGAGCAGGCGCTGCAGCTATCGATCAACGCCCAGGGACGGCTCGCCGACGAGGAGCAGTTCGGCGAGATCGTGATCAAGGCCGGACCGGACGGCCAGATCACGCGCCTGCGCGACGTGGCGCGCGTCGAGCTCGGCGCCGCGCAGTACGCGCTCCGGAGCCTGCTCGACAACAAGCCGGCCGTCGCGGTCGGCATCTTCCAGGCACCGGGCTCGAACGCCCTCGAGCTTTCCGACAGCGTGCGCGCCACCATGGAGGAGCTCAAGGCCGATTTCCCCGAGGGGGTCGACTACCGCATCGTCTACGACCCGACGCAGTTCGTGCGCGAGTCGATCCGCGCGGTCGTGAAGACGCTGCTCGAGGCGGTCGCCCTCGTCGTCATCGTGGTGATCCTGTTCCTGCAGACGTGGCGCGCCTCGATCATACCGCTGCTCGCCGTACCGGTGTCGATCGTCGGCACGTTCGCTGTGCTGCTCGCCCTCGGCTACTCGATCAACGCGCTTTCGCTCTTCGGGCTGGTGCTGGCGATCGGCATCGTCGTGGACGACGCGATCGTGGTGGTCGAGAACGTCGAGCGCCACATCCGCAACGGCCTGGGGCCGCGCGAGGCGACCAAGCGCGCGATGACGGAGGTCACGGGCCCGATCGTCGCGACGGCGCTGGTGCTCTGCGCCGTGTTCATCCCGACGGCGTTCGTCAGCGGACTTTCCGGCCAGTTCTACAAGCAGTTCGCCGTGACGATCGCCATTTCGACGGTGATCTCCGCGATCAACTCCCTCACGCTGAGCCCGGCGCTCTCGGCCGTGCTGCTGCGTCCGCACGACGCGCCGAAGGATATCGTCACCCGGTTCCAGGACCGCTACCTCCGCTGGCTCTTCGGGCCGTTCAACCGCTGGTTCGAGCGCTCCTCGCGGGGTTACGTGGGCGTGGTCGCCAAGGTGCTGCGCGGCTCGACCATTGCGCTCGCGCTGTACGTGGGCCTGATCGGCCTGACCTGGCTCGGCTTCGCAAGCGTTCCGTCCGGCTTCCTGCCGCAGCAGGACAAGCAGTACCTCGTCGCGTTCGCGCAGCTTCCCGCCGGGGCCACGCTCGATCGCACCGACGAGGTGGTGCGCCGCATGAGCGAGATCGCCCTCGACACGCCGGGCGTGCAGAGCGCGGTCGCCTTCCCCGGCCTCTCGATCAACGGTTTCACCACGAGCTCGAGCGCGGGGGTGCTGTTCGTGACGCTCGATCCCTTCGGCGAGCGCCGCACCCCCGAGACCTCCGCGCTCGCGATCGCCGGCGCCATCAACCAGCGGTTCGCCGCGATCCAGGAGGCCTTCGTCGCGGTATTCCCGCCACCGCCGGTGCTCGGCCTCGGCGCGCTCGGCGGGTTCAAGCTGCAGATCGAGGACCGCGCGGACCGCGGCCTCGACGCCCTCAACGAGGCGAAGGAGCGCGTGGTCGCCGCGGCCCACCAGACGCCCGGCCTGGCCGGCGTCTTCTCGGGCTTCGACGTGAAGGTGCCGCAGCTCGACGCGGACATCGACCGCGTGAAGGCCAAGCAGCAGGGCGTGGCGCTCACCGACGTGTTCGAGACCATGCAGGTGTACCTCGGCTCGCTCTACGTCAACGACTTCAACCGCTTCGGACGCACGTACCGCGTGATCGCGCAGGCGGACTCGCCGTACCGGCTGAATCCCGAGGACATCGGCCGGCTGCGCACCCGCAACGGCGCGGGCGAGATGGTGCCGCTCGGCGCGCTCGTGACCGTGCGCGAAACGGCCGGGCCGGACCTCGTGACCCGCTACAACGGCTACCTCGCGGCGGACATCAACGGCGGTCCGGCGCCGGGCGTGAGCTCCGGCCAGGCGCAGGCGCTGATCGAGGGCGTGCTCCAGCGCGAGCTGCCGCGCGGAATGAGCTACGAATGGACCGACCTCACCTACCAGCAGATCCTCGCGGGCAACAGCGCGGTCTTCGTCTTCCCGCTCGCCGTGCTGCTCGTGTTCCTCGTGCTCGCGGCCCAGTACGAGAGCTGGTCGCTGCCGCTCGCCGTGATCCTGATCGTGCCGTTGTGCCTGCTGTCCGCCATCGGCGGCGTGTGGCTCACGAGCGGCGACAACAACATCTTCACGCAGATCGGCTTCATCGTGCTGATCGGGCTCGCGAGCAAGAACGCGATCCTGATCGTCGAGTTCGCGCGCTCGCTGCAGGACGCGGGCGTCGACCGGCGGAGCGCCGTGCTCGAGGCGTGCCGGCTGCGCCTGCGCCCGATCCTCATGACCTCGATCGCCTTCATCATGGGCGTCGTGCCGCTCGTGGCTGCGAGCGGCGCGGGCGCCGAGATGCGCCACGCGATGGGCATCGCGGTCTTCTTCGGCATGCTCGGCGTGACCGCGTTCGGACTGCTGCTCACGCCGGTCTTCTACGACGCGATCCGGGCGTACGTCGAGCGCCGCGCGGAGCGCGCCGCGGCGCGCGCGGCCGCCCAGCCGACCGGGGGAGCCGGAGTATGAGCGCGCACAGCCTGTCCGCTTTCCCGCGCGCGGCGCGCCTGGCGACCCTGTTCGCGCCCCTCGCCTTCGCCGCGTGCGCCACCGTGGGCCCCGATTACGCGCCGCCCGAAAGCGCGGGCACCGCGGAGTTCGCCAACGCCGGCCGGGATGACTTCACTTCGACGGCCGTCGAGGCCCGGTGGTGGTCGCGCTTCGAGGACCCCGCGCTCGACGACCTGGTGCGGCGCGCACTGGCCGCAAACCACGATCTCCGCGTCGCGGCGGCGCGCCTGCGGGAAGCGCGCGCGATCTACCGCGAGGTCTCGCTCGACCGCCTGCCCGCGGTGACCACCTCGGCGACGGCGCTCTACGAGCAGCGCAGCGAGACGCAGGCGCCGGGCCTCGCGCGCGACGAACGCGACGTCGACACCTACTCGCTCGGTTTCGACGCCTTCTGGGAGCTCGACTTCTTCGGCCGGCTCCGCCGCGCGGCCGAGGCCGCCGACGCGGACGCGGCCGCCGCCGAGGCCGGGCTGCGCGACGCGCGCGTGACCGTGATCGCCGAGGTGGCGCGCAACTACTTCGGGTGGCGCGGCGCCGCCCAGCGCCTCGTCGTCGCGCAGCGCAATCTCGAGAACCAGACGAAGACGCTCGAGCTCACCGAGGTATTGCTCGACGCCGGCCGCGGCACCGAGCTCGATACGGCGCGCGCCCGCGCGCAGCTGAACGCGACGGCGGCCGTCATCCCGTTGCTCGAGATCGCCGCCAAGGAGGCGGAGCACCGCCTGGCGGTGCTCCTCGGCGAGCGCCCCGGCGCGCTTGCGCTGCCCGCGCCGGAGGCCCTCGCGCCGCTCGCCGGCAGCTTCCCCATCGGCAGCCCGGCGGAGCTCCTGCGGCGGCGCCCGGACATCCGGGCTGCCGAGCGCCTGCTCGCGTCCGCGACGGCGCGCGTCGGCGTGGCGACCGCCGATCTCTTCCCGCGCGTGACGCTCACCGGCTTCCTCGGCTTCGTCGCCGGCCGCACGGGCGACATCGGCACGAGCGGAAGCGAGGCCTGGTTCGCCGCGCCGACGCTCACCTGGGCGGCGTTCGATCTCGGGAGCGTGCGCGCGCGGCTGCGCGCTTCCGAGGCCCGTGCGGACGCCGCGCTCGCCCGGTACGAGCAGACGGTGCTGCGCGCCCTGGAAGAGACGGAGAACGGCCTCGTCGGGTTCGGCCGCCAGCGCGCCCGGCTCGTCTCGCTGCGCGAGTCGGCGCGGGCGAGCGCACGCGCGGCCGAGCTCGCGCGTCTGCGCTTCAACGAAGGCGTCGCCGATTTCCTCGCGCTGCTCGACGCGGAGCGCACCCTGCTCGAAGCGGAGGACCGCGTGGCGCAGGCCGAGACCGAGACGTACACCGCGCTCGTCGCGGTCTACAAGGCGCTGGGCGGCGGCTGGGACGCGTGCGCGCCGGAGTGCGCCAGCCTCGCGAGAAGCGCGGCGACGTCGGGCGACGCATCGTCCGATCGCTAGCAGACGCCGAGCGCCGGCTCGGCGAGGAGTACTCGGGCACACGTCCTTTCGCCCTCGCCCCTGCGCGTCGCAGCGTGTGCGCGCGACCGCCATTCGTCGCCGCGTCCTCCGAACCTCCGGGCAGATCGACCGGCCGTCGCTCGCACTCCGCGTTACTTCGCACGCGCGTGAGGGAAAAACCGGATTGTTCATCGGCGGCAGCGGCATAGAGTCGGCGTCATACAAGGGAGGAACACAATATGGCGCACGATGCGCGCACCCGCGACGCCGCACTCGCATTGCTCCTGTTGCTCGCCGGCTGCGGCGACGGAGCCGACACCGATCCGCAAGCGACGTCGACGTCCTCGCCTCCGCCGGCTTCGGCCGCCCTGCAATCGGTCGTCTACCAGACCTTCGCCGCGAACGGCGATTCGGACCTCCATGCCGTGGCCGAAGACGGCTCGGGCGGCGCCGCGCTCGCGAGCACCGAGCTGCGCGAGCACTTCCGGGGGATCTCGAGCGACGGCTGGGTCATCTACGACCGCCGGGTGAGCGACGTCGCGGCGCACCTCGTCAGCGTGCACATCACCGGGGGCGAGGCCCGGGTGCTGGATGAGTCGGCCTCGGGCAAGCTGTTCCGCGGTTTCACGCCGGACGACCGTGTCGTCTATCAGAAGGCGACCGCCACCGGTACCGCAATCCACAGCATCGGCCCGGACGGTGCTTCGCCGGCGGTGCTGGTCGACGAACCGTACGTCTCCGCCGATTTCGTGGCCGCGACCGCGAGCGACCGCGTCCTCTACCAGACGTGCGAGCGCTCCCGGGATCCGGAGGCGCCGCCGCAGTGCGTCAGCGCCGGTCTCTACAGCGTGGCGGCGGACGGAAGCGACCGTCGCCTGCTGGTCGCCGGCACGCCGCGCGTTGCGCTCGTGACCGACCAGGAGCGCGTGATTTACGAGGCCGATGCGGGCGGTCATCTCGATCTCTACGCCACCGCCTCGGTCGGCGGCGCGCCGGTCACGCTCGCCGGCTCGCCGGATGACGAAGCCGATCCGCGCCTCCTGCCCGACGGGCGCATCCTGTACGCGCGGCGGGTTGCCGGCCAGTGGGACGTGTACATCGTGAACGGGGACGGCAGCGGGAGCCGCGCGCTCCTCGCCGATCCGGAGGACGAGTTCGTCACCGGCATCATGCCCTCCGGCCGCATCCTGTACGTGCGCGGTCCGGGCGGCGGCCGCAATCTCTACGCGATCGATCCCGACGGGACCAACGTGGCCGTGCTCGGCGATTCGACGGACGACGAAAGTCTGCGGCGGGTGACGGCCGAGGGGCGCGTGGTATACAGCGCGCGCCGGGCGACCGGGGGCTTCGCGCAGGACGATCTGTACAGCGTCTCGCCGGACGGCTCCGATCTGCGCGTGCTGGCGGACAGCCAGGAGTTCGAGTGGTTCGAGGACGTCGCCCCGGACGGCCGGGTCGTTTACATGAGTTGCGCCGCCGCGCCCGGCGGCCCCTGCGAGGATCCGGGCGCGCAAAGCGACCTGTACAGCGTGCGCCAGGACGGCGCCGGCACGACCGGGCTCGCCACGACGGGCGACTTCGAGACCTATCGCGGCGTCACGGCGAACAACCGCGTCGTCTACCAGCGGCTCGCCGGCGGGCAGCACGATCTCCGGAGCACCCGTACGGACGGCGCGGAGCCGCGCGCGCTGGCGGAGTCCCCCGTCGACGAACGCTATCAGGGCCTGCACTAGGCGCGGGTGACGACCTGGACTTTGGCATGAAGCATTCGGGAGCGGGTCAGACCGGCGCGGCCCGTGCCGCGCCTTCCTGCCGCGGGAGGTAGATGCGCAGGTCCCGGCCGTGCGCCTCGTACTCGAGCGCCGCAGCCTCGACCGGCTCACCGTCGACGTTCACCAGAAGCGGACCATCGGCCGTGACGCGCACGCGCGGCGTCCGCAGATAATGCACGCCGTCCTGCGCCACGTGCTCGCCGCGGCCGATCAGGAGGCTGATCCGCGCGAAATCGAGCATGCGCATGTCCTCGACGACGCACAGATCGAGCAGCCCGTCGCGCACGCTCGCCGCCGGCGTGATTGCCTGGCCTCCGCCCGTCGCCCGTGCGTTGCCGACGGCGAACACGAGGAAGTCGGCCTCGAACGACCAGTCCGGCCCCTCGAAACGCGCGCGCCGGGCGCTGAGGCCCCTCAGCCTGCGCAGCGCGTTGAGCGCGTACGCGACGGAACCGAACGCCGCCTTGGCCTCGCTCGAGGTCTCGGCCGTCGCTTCGGCGCCGACACCGCCGGTGGAGACGTTCAGGAAGCGCCTCCCGTTCAGGCTCGCCGTATCGATGCGCAGCGGTTCGCCGGAGAGAACGAGATCCGTCGCGGCTTCGATATCCGAGGGAATGCCGGCCTGAACGGCGAAGTCGTTCGCCGTTCCGAGCGGAAGGATGCCGAGCGCCGCGTCGCTGCCCGCGAGACCGTTCAACACCTCGTTCACCGTCCCGTCGCCGCCCGCGGCGATGGCGGTGTCGACGCCCTCGGCGACGAGCTCGCGGGTGAATCGCGTGGCGTCGCCCGACTCCCAGGTTACGCGGGGAAACACGGCGTGCCCGGCTTCGCGCAGGCGCGCGACGAGATCGCGCAGCCCGGGCGTGAACGCGCGCTCCCCGTGCAGGATCAGCGCGAGTCGGCGCCGGTGCCCTCCAGTGGCCATCGGTCCTCCGTGGTTCCGATCACGCCCGTGTCCCGTGACGGATCTTCCAAGGATACGCAGGTGCGGCAATCCGTACACGTTCCGACCGAGCGAATACCTCGTCTCCGCCCCGCGCCGAAAAGGGCCTTTTACTTGACCTGAGACAAGGCCCGGCTCGATACCCGAATGAGAATAGAGGCGCATGAGGAATCCCTGCATGACGCTCCTCCGGGATCCCGACCTGATTCGCGAGTTCCCCGATCTGGCGCCACGCATAACCGGGCTAATGCTGGCGAGTCCAGGCTTCGCGGCCCTCTACGCCGAGTACGAGATCGTCGACCGCGAGATCCGCGCGATCGGCGGCCACACGGAACCCGGTCAGGGCGACCACGTCCGCGGCCTCGAGAAGCGACGCGCGCGGCTTCGCGAAATGCTGCACGCGATGCTCAAGGATTGACCGTGTTCCGCCGCGATCTCATCGCCCTTCTCCGGGACGCGCGCAGCGTGCACGACCTGGCGCGCGAGCTCGACGCGAGGCCTGCCGAGATCGAGGAAGACCTGGTGCATCTGCTCCGCAGCCTGCGGCGCGGCACGGAGTACCGCGCGGTCGTGGTCCCCGCCCGCTGTCGCCGCTGCGGCTTCACGTTTCGGGACGACCGGCTCTCGAAGCCCGGCAAGTGCCCGCGCTGTCGGCACACCTGGATCGCGGCGCCGCTCGTACGGATCGAGCCCGCCGGGGATCGCTCCGGCTGACCGGTCGCTGGCGGGCGCGCCGCGCTTCTCTTACCATCCGCTTCGCATGCGCGATCCGGATCCGGGCAGCCGCGCGGACGTTCCGCGCCTGGTATTCCTCTTCGGCCTCGCCTATTTCGCGCAGGCGCTCGGGCAGATGGGCGGCCTCCTGAGCCAGCCCCTCGCCTATTACTTCAAGGAAGCGCTCGGTTTCGACAGCGCGCAGCTCGCCGAGTACCTCGCGGTCCTTTCCCTTCCCTGGATGATCAAGCCGCTCTACGGGCTGATCAGCGACTACGTGCCGCTCCTCGGCTACCGGCGCAGGACGTGGCTGATGCTCGTGAACCTGTGCGCGGCGACCGGCTTCCTGTGGCTCTCCGGCCTCACGGAGCTCGGCACGATGCTGATCGCGCTCTTTCTCGCCGCCTTCGGCACGGCGGCCGCCGACGTGATCGTCGACGCGCTCATGGTCGAGACCGGGAACCGCACCGGGGAAACGGCGCGCTTCCTCGGCGTGCAGTGGTTCTGGTTCAAGACGGGCGCGATCGTGACCGCGCTCACCGGCGGCTGGCTCGCTTCGCAGTTTCCTCCGGCCACGGCCCTGCACGTCGCGGCGACGCTCACGATGCTCGCTCCGATCGCCGTGGCCGTCGCGGCCTACCTGCTCGCGCGCGAAGACCGCGCCGCGATCGACGTCGAGTCCATGCGCGCGACCACCCGCAGCCTCGTCCTGGCCGTGCGCTCGCCGAACCTGCGGATTGCCGCCGCCTTCCTGGCGCTCTGGTGCTTCAGCCCGGCCTTCGGCGCGCCGCTTTACTACCACATGGTGGACCGCCTGCACTTCGAACAGCAGTTCATCGGGCAGCTCGGCGCCCTGACCGCCGGCGGCGCGGTGATCGGCGCCTGGGTGTTCGCGCGGCGCATGGCGGACAGGACGCTCGTCTGGCGCGCCAAGTTCAGCGTGACGGCAGCGGCGGCCGGCATGCTGTCGTACCTGCTGCTCGCCGAACCCCATCCCTACGTCGCCACGGTCGCCATGCCGCTCAACGTCTTCGTCGGGATGGTCGCGCAGATCGGGACGCTCACGATCCTCTCGGTCGCCGCGCAGGCCTGCCCGCCGCGCGCGGAGGGCTTCGTGTTCGCGGCCCTCATGTCGCTGTACAACGGGGTCGAGCAGCTCTCGGCGGTCGTCGGCGCGCGACTCTACGAGCAGGCGTTCGAGCGCTCGCTCGCGCCGCTCCTGTGGGTCGCGGCCGCCTCGCTCCTGCTTTGCTTCGTGCTGATCCCTTCGCTCAAGCGGCTGGGCAACGGCCGGGACGCGCGAGCTTCCGCGCCGGGCACGGAGCGACCGGCGGTGTGAACGGTGCTGAGGCGGCCCGAACGCGTTCCCCGCCCATCGGAGACGCGGTCTCTTGGTTCGCTCCGAGGATCGCGCCCGGAGTGGATTGGGCTGAGTACAGAGACGGACGAAAGGGGAACCGGGTCGGGAATCGTTATCGGGCAGTCCGGCCCGGTCAAAAAGACAACCTGAGCTCCAGCACCTGCGCCCGGCCGCCCTCGCGAATCGCGGATAACCCGGCAAGCACGTTGATCCAGTAGTGCAGCGCCACGCCCTCGCCCGCCTCGAAGCCGTTTCGCTGGTGCAGCCACCCCAGGTACAGCCCGGCCGCGGTCGCCTGCACGGCATTCGCCGTCTGCCCCTCGCCGGTATGCCCGAGGCCGAAGATCACGGAAGAGATCGCGAGCCCCCACCGGTTTCCGTAGCGCTCGCTGAACTCGTTGTTGATGAAGCCCCGGAAGAACGCCTCCTCGCCGACCGCCGTCATCTCGTTCGCGACGAGGTTGTAGAGGTGCAGGTCCCCCTCGCTCACGTCCGGCGCCCGATCGATGCGGTATCCGTCGTCGGCCGCCAGCACCGCGGCCGCCTGGATCAGGAGGGGCACGAAGGTCGTGGCCCGCGAGAGATAACGGAGGGAGAACGGGGCGCGGGCAAGGTCCGCCAGCGACTCGCGCGGGAGCGGCGTCCGATAGCCGGCGTTGTCGCGCTGCCGGGCGTCGCGATAGGCGGCGTAAGAAGAATAGAGCGCGGTGTCGAAGGCCAGCCGCGCCGCGTAGTCGTAGCGCAGCGTGGTCTTGTTGATGACCTCGCGGTCCTCGTCCTCGTCGTAGCGTGCGTCCTCGTCGAGGAAGTCGTCCCTGTCGCGTTGACGGAGGGCGCCGTAAAGCGAGACCCCGAAGACGCCGAAGTGCGCGAGTCCCTCGCCGTAGTCGCCGGCCATCGCCTGTCCGCTTCCGGGCAGGATCGCGCTCGCCATGCCCTTCCAGAACGCCGCCGGCTCGGCGAGCGCCGGACGGGCGGCCAGGCACGCGCACGAAACGAACACGCACAGGCCGCCGCGTGAAGCCAGAGATGTTCCCGTCGCCCGGTGCTTTCTCTTCACGCGTATTTTCATCTTCTTTCCGCTCCGATCGGCGGCAGAAGATCAGGTTCCCAAAAGGAAAGCCCGGCCGGGCCGGGCTTTCCGTGGAGCAACGGCGACGCTGGGCTAGACCGCCTGCTTCATGGCCGAGATCCGGCCCCCGGTCTGCGACCAGCCGATCATGCCGCCCCGGAGGTTATAGACGTTATCGAAGCCGCGCTGCTGCATGAACATGCAGGCCTGAGCCGATCGGGCGCCGCTGCGGCAAACGAAGACGTACGTCTCTTTGGGGTCGAACTCGTGCAGCTTGAGCGGCACGGTGTTGAGCGGCATCGGCTCGGCGCCGGGGATGCTGCCGCCCGCGATTTCCTGCGGGGAGCGAACGTCGATGATTCGGAAGGTTCCCCCGTTCTTGCCCTCGAGCCATTCCTGGAGGAGGGGCGCGTCGATTTCCTTGATCGTGCTCCTGAAAAACATGAATAAATGTCTCCCTTGCCAACATTAGTGGCGCATATTAGCGACTTCTTATATGTCCGCCAACCCGGCAATTCAAGGCGTTACGGCATCGGGTCGGGCCGTCCCTCCTTTTTATAGGTATCCGGGTGACGCGGCGCGAGTGTGCCAGCTTTGGCGACTCGTGGGGAGGGTAAACCGCCCGGAAACCCTGTTCGCGACGGGCGCTGGACTGGATGTCGGAGCGCCGGCGGAAGTCACGGCACCCGGCGTGGGCTGGTGCGGCATCCCGGTCGATCCGACCGGGCTTGCGCTCGGACTCCGCGGTCACGCCTTCCGGTAGATCTCCGAGCCGGTCTTCTTGAACTCCGCGGCCTTCTCCTCGAGCCCCTTCTCGAGCGCCTCGTCCTCGGCGACGCCCTGGCTCGCGGCGTAGTCCCGCACCTCCTGCGTAATCTTCATGGAGCAGAAGTGCGGGCCGCACATGGAGCAGAAGTGCGCGAGCTTCGCGCCCTCCTGGGGCAGCGTCTCGTCGTGGAACTCGCGCGCCGTGTCGGGATCGAGCGAGAGGTTGAACTGGTCCTCCCAGCGGAACTCGAAGCGCGCCTTGGAGAGCGCGTTGTCGCGAATCTGCGCGCCGGGATGGCCCTTCGCGAGATCCGCCGCGTGGGCGGCAATCTTGTAGGCGATGATGCCGTCCTTCACGTCCTTGCGGTTGGGCAGCCCGAGGTGCTCCTTCGGCGTCACGTAGCAGAGCATCGCGGTTCCGAACCAGCCGATCATCGCGGCGCCGATGGCGGAAGTAATATGGTCGTAGCCCGGGGCGATGTCGGTCGTGAGGGGCCCGAGCGTGTAGAACGGCGCCTCCGCGCAGTCGCCGAGCTCCTTCTCCATGTTCTCCTTGATGAGCTGCATGGGGATGTGGCCGGGGCCCTCGATCATCACCTGCACGTCGTGCTTCCAGGCGATTTGCGTGAGCTCGCCGAGCGTCTTGAGCTCCGCGAACTGCGCGGCGTCGTTCGCGTCCGCGATCGAGCCGGGACGCAGCCCGTCGCCGAGCGAGAAGGCGACGTCGTAGACCTTCATGATCTCGCAGATCTCCTCGAAGCGCGTATAGAGGAAGCTCTCCTTGTGGTGCGCGAGGCACCACTTCGCCATGATCGAGCCGCCGCGAGAAACGATGCCGGTCACGCGCCGTGCCGTGAGCGGGATGTACGGCAGGCGCACGCCCGCGTGCACGGTGAAGTAGTCCACGCCCTGCTCGGCCTGCTCGATCAGCGTGTCGCGGTAGATCTCCCACGTGAGCTCCTCTGCCTTGCCGTCCACCTTCTCGAGCGCCTGGTAGATCGGCACGGTGCCGATCGGCACCGGCGAGTTGCGGATGATCCACTCGCGCGTCTCGTGGATGTGTCTTCCCGTGGAGAGGTCCATCACCGTGTCCGCGCCCCAGCGCGTGGACCACACCATCTTCTCGACCTCCTCGCGGATCGAGGACGCGACCGGCGAGTTGCCGATGTTGGCGTTGATCTTCACGAGAAAGTTGCGGCCGATGATCATCGGCTCGGACTCGGGGTGGTTGATGTTCGCCGGAATGATGGCGCGCCCGCGCGCGACCTCGTCGCGCACGAACTCGGGCGTGATCGTCTTCGGAATGGCCGCGCCGAAGCTCATGCCCGGATGCTGCGCCAGCAGCAGCGCGTCGCGGTAGGCGTCGCGCCGCAGGTTCTCGCGGATCGCGACGTACTCCATCTCGGGCGTCACGATGCCGCGGCGCGCGTAGTGCATCTGCGTGACGTTCGCGCCGGCCTTCGCGCGGCGCGGGCGCGGCTCGTTGGGAAAACGCACGTCGTCGAGCTTGCGGTCGCTCTTCCGCGCGCGGCCGTAGGCCGAGGTCACGTCGGACAGCGGCTCGCTGTCGCCGCGCTCCTCGATCCAGCGCGCGCGCAGCGGCGCCAGGCCCTTGCGCGCGTCGGTTTCGACGGCGGGGTCGGTGTAGGGACCGGAGCTGTCGTAGACCCAGATCGGGGGGTTGCGCTCGGCGCCGCCGCTCCCGCGCGTGTCCGCCTGCGCCACCTCGCGCATGGGGACGCGGATATCGGGGCGGCTGCCCTCGACGTGGATCTTGCGGCTCGCGGGGAAAGGGGCCGTGTACTCGGGGCCGAGGCGGATCGCCGCGGTCACTGCGTCTTTGGGGTTCGCGCTCATGGCTCGCTTCCTCGCCGCACGGCGGCATTCAACGGGCGCGCACCGTGCGCGCGGGGCAGGCAATGAGACTGCAGGGAGCGAGTGACGGACCGCCCACAGCTTCCCTCCGCCGGAGTTACCCGGATCAGGTTCAAAGGGTGATGTCTCAGCACCCGGCGCGACGCGCGGGGCACCCCTAGCCGTTGGTCGGGCCAAGCTAATGGATCGGTCGCGCATTTGCAACACGCCGGCTTTTCCCTTGCCTGCCCGCGCCAAACTGCTTAGGCTAGCGGCTCTTTTCCCTGGCCTCCTTGCTGGAAATGCGATCCATGGACTTCGCGGAAGCGCGGCAGAAAATGCTGGATCAGCAGGTCCGTCCGTGGGAGGTCCTCGACCCGCGGGTCCTCGAGGCCATGG
Source organism: Sulfurifustis variabilis (assembly GCF_002355415.1). GTDB lineage: Bacteria > Pseudomonadota > Gammaproteobacteria > Acidiferrobacterales > Sulfurifustaceae > Sulfurifustis > Sulfurifustis variabilis. The sequence continues at coordinate 3,834,943 of NZ_AP014936.1, forward strand.
CCCGCACCCCTCGCGAGCACTACGCGCCCGAGGCATACCGCAAGCTGGCGTACGCCGACATGTGCCTGCCGCTCGGGCGCGGGCAGGTCATGATGCCGCCCAAGCTCGAGGCGCGCCTGCTCCAGGCCCTCGATATCGAGCCGAAGGACCGGATCCTCGAGATCGGCACCGGCAGCGGCTACGTCACGGCACTCCTTGCGAGCCTCGGCGGACACGTCTACAGCGTCGAAATGATCCCGGAGTTCCAGGCGCGCGCCGCGGAGAAGCTCGCCGAGGCGGGCATCCGGAACGTGACCCTGGAGGTCGGCGACGCCGCGCGTGGCTGGACTCGGCACGCACCCTACGACGTCATCTTCGTCGGGGGCTCGCTACCCCTGTTTCCCGACGACATCCGCGCGCAGCTCGCGCCCGGTGGGCGCATGGTCGCGATCGTCGGCCAATCGCCCGCCATGGAGGCGCGACGGATCGTGCGCCTGGCCAGGGACAACTGGAGCGAGACGTCGCTCTTCGAGACCGACCTGCCTCCGCTCATCAACGCCCCGGAGCCGCCCCGGTTCGTTTTCTAGCGCCCGGCAAACCGCCTTGCGATGGTCCAGCAACTGACCGTCAAGCAGCTTCATGACTGGCTGAGCAGGGAGGGGGGCCGGCCGGTGATCCTGGACGTGCGGGAACCGTGGGAACTGCAGGTGTGCGCCCTGCCGGATTCCAGGCACATCCCCATGCGCCAGATCCCGCTGCGCGTCGCGGAGCTCGACCCGGAGGCCGAGCTGGTGGTGGTCTGCCATCACGGCATCCGCAGCCAGCAAGTGGCGAACTACCTCGACCGCCAAGGCTTCGGCCGCATCTATAACCTGCGAGGCGGGGTCGACGCCTGGGCCAGGGAGATCGACCCGGGCATGGCGACGTACTGAGTACGGGGCGAGGCGCGGACCGATGAGGTTGCCGATCCGCTCCCGCCTCGCCGGCCTGCTGCTCGCCTTCGCGTCCCCCGCGCCGGCGGACGATCTGCTCGACGTGTATCGCCGTGCCGAGCAGAACGACCCGCGCTTTCGCGCCGCCACCGCCACGTACCGCGCGGCCCTGGAGCGGCGTCCGCAGGCCCGCGCCGGCCTGCTCCCGCTCATCGAAGCGACCGCCGACGCGACCCGCAACGACAACCGCGTCCGGACCGACGCCGGGATCGTGTCGCGGCCGGCCGGGCGCGCCTCTTTCGACAGCACGGGCTACACGCTGAGCCTCACGCAACCGGTCTACAACGCCGCGGTCTTCGCCGGGCTGCGCCAGGCGGGGGCCGAGGTCCGGCGCGCCGAGGCCCAGTTCGCGGCCGCGCGCCAGGAGCTGATCACGCGTGCCGCGGAGGCCTACTTTCAGGTCCTCGCCGCGCAGGACGGGCTCGCGCTCGCCGAGGCGGAGCAGACCGCGATCGCGCGTCAGCTCGAGGTCGCCGAGGGACGCCTCGAGGTCGGACTCGCCGCCATCACCGACGTGCACGACGCGCGGGCGCGCTTCGAGCTCGCGGCCGCGCAGCTCATCGAGGCCCGGAACCTCCTTGCCGACCGCCGGGAGGCCCTGCGCGAACTGACCGGCGCCGCCCCTGTCGCGCTCGCGCCGCTGGCCGACCTGCCGCTGACCAGACCCGAACCGGCTGAGGTCGACCGCTGGGTCGAGACGGCCGGACGGCAGAACCTGGCACTGGCCGCGAGCCGCGAGGCGGTCGAGATTGCGCGGGAGGAAGTGCGGCGCCGGCGCGCCGGTCATTTTCCGACGCTCGATATCGTGGGCAGCAGGACATACACGGATGACGAAGGTTCGGTCGCCCGGCCCGACGTGAACGTGCGTACGGACAACGAAGCCATCGGGCTCGAGCTCAACCTGCCGATCTTCCAGGGCGGGCTCGTGGCCGCGCGCACCGCCGAGGCGGCGCAGCTCCTGCAGGCGGCGGAGCAGGAGCTCGAGGCAGCGGTGCGGGGCGTCGAGCGCGCGACGCGCGCGGCCTATCTCGGCGCGGCGAGCGGCGCCGCGCGCGTGCAGGCGTTGACCCAGGCGGTGGTCGCGAGCGAATCGGCGCTCGAGGCCAAGCGCGAAGGTTTCGAGGCCGGCATCAACTCCAACATCGACGTGCTCGACGCGAGCCGCGATCTCTTCCGCGCCAGGCGCGACCTTGCCGCCGCGCGGTATGATTACGTGCTCAATCTCATGCGGCTCAAGCAGTCGGCCGGCACGCTCGGCGACGAGGACCTCGTGACGGTCAACAACTGGCTCGGTGCGCGATGAACGACCCGCGATTCTCCAGCGCCGAGGAGGCCGAAGCGGCGTTCTACCGCGCCTTCGAGCGGCGCGATCTCGACGCCATGATGGCCGTATGGGCCGACGAAGCGACGGTGGTGTGCGTGCACCCGGGGGGCCCGATGCTCATCGGCCGTGAGGCCGTGCGCGCGAGCTGGGAGCAGATTCTCGGCGGTGGCGGGTCCGTGGGCTTCACGGTGCAGGAGGTGCGGCGCGAGACGCGCGACGGTCTCGCGGTGCACGTCGTCCAGGAGCACATCCGCGCCGGTGACGAGCGGCCGGGCCCGCCGGTGCTCGCGACCAATGTCTACCGGCTCACGGATCGCGGTTGGCGGATGATCCTTCACCATGCCTCGCCGTCGCCCCGGCCGGCGCGTCCGCGGGGCATGGTGCACTGACCGACGGGCGATTTTGAACGTTGAAGTCCAATGCTGATTGGCGGCCTGCGCGAAATGCGCACGACGATTCAACATCGAGCATTCGACATTTGCTTGTGGGCAAAACGAATAACAGAGCCCAAGAAAGGAACAGCCCCCGAAGGGGCTGTCCGTAACCGGCGGTGGATCCGTCCTACGGGCGGTAGACGAAGTTGAACTGCAGCGAGCTGATCTCGTCGCGCTCGACGAGCTCCAGGCGGAGCTGCGTCTGCTTGTTCACGTTGAAGCCGCCGCCAATACCGAACATCAGCCCGTCGTCATCGCCGAAGTCGAAGCCCAGGCGACCGATCAGGTCGAACTGCGGGTTGAGCGCAAGCCGGCCGACGCCCGTCGCCCAGAGACCTTTCGCATCGCCTTCCGCGCACTGCCTGATGCCGAAAAAGGTGTCGCACGCCTTCATGTCACCGCTGTCCATGTAACCCACCTCGGCGTCCAGGCTGACGTTTCGCGCCAACTGGCCGAACTCGTAGCCGCCGAAAATCTGGAAGCCGGTGCCCTCGTCGTCGATTCCGGACGCATCATTCTGGCTGATCCCGGCGCCGAAAAAGAGCTTGGTGGAATCGAATCCCCCCTGGGCGGCAGCCAGCGGGGGTACCGCGAGTGCGGCGGAGAACGTCAACAGCGCAAGCGTCCTGAGCTTCATATTGTTGTTACCCTCTATATGTTGATTCGACTTGTTGTGCCGGGCAGCGGCGCCAGCCGGACGACCGGCCTTTCGATTGCACGTACCCAACAAGGTAGACGATAAGCGGTTTTCGCAGCACGTGGCCATTCGCGCCTGTCCGGCGCAAGCGGCCGCTGGTCAGGCGTGGGGATCGGCGGGGATCAGTTTGCCGATCAGTTCCAGCGTTCTTTCGACCGCACCGCGGTTCTCGGCCACCATGCGCTTGCCGGCCTCTCCGGCGTTGAAGCGGCGGTTGGCGTTGCCCATGAAATCGCTGATGGCGGGCGCGAGCTGCGTGGCGTTCATGACCTGCACTCCGGCGCCGCGCTCGAGCGTGAGCCGGGCGATCTCCGTGAAATTGTGCATGTGGGGACCGAACACGACCGGCGTGCCGACGGCCGCCGCCTCGAGCAGGTTGTGCCCGCCGGTCGGCACCAGGCTGCCGCCGATGAACGCCACGTCCGCCGCGCCATAGAAGAGCTGCAGCTCGCCCATGGTATCGCCGATGAGCACCTCCACCGCGGCGTCGATGGGGCCGCGTCGCTCGCTCCAAAGAGCGGTGCGGCAGCCGCTCTTCTTCGTCAGGCGCGCGACCGGCGCGAAGCGTTCCGGGTGGCGCGGCACGATCACGAGCAGGTGATCGGGGAAGCGGCGGGTGAGCTGCGTGCGCGCGGCGAGCACGAGCTCCTCCTCTCCCTCGTGCGTGCTCGCCGCGAGCCACACGGGCCGGTCCCGCCCCCACTGGCCGCGCAGCACCTCGGTCGCTTCGCGCACGCTCGCCGAGAGGTTCACGTCGAACTTGATGCTGCCCGTGACGTGCACGATCTCCCCCGGTGCGCCGAGCCGGCGCACGCGCTCGGCGTCCGCCTGCGTCTGGGGCGCGAGCACCGTGGCCTGCGCGAGCGTCGCGCGCATGAGCCGCGGAAACCGGAGGTAACGCTGCACGGCCCGCTCGGAAAGGCGCAGGTTCGCCACCATGACGGGGATACCGCGGTCGCGGCAGAGATGAAACAGGTTCGGCCAGAGCTCGGTCTCCATCACGATCGCGATCGCCGGCTGCACGCGATCGAGAAAGCGGCCGACGGCCGACGGCAGGTCGTACGGCACGTAGCAGTGCGCGACCTCGTCGTCGAAGAGGCGTCGGACCGTGGCCGAGCCGGTCGGCGTCATCGTGGTGACGAGAAGCCGGTAGCGTGGAAAGCGGTCCAGGAGCGCGCGCACCAGCGGCGCGGCCGCCTGGGTCTCACCGACGGATACCGCGTGGAGCCAGATGACCGGACGATCGATCGGTCCGATATGCCCGAAGCGCTCCGAAATGCGCCGCCAGTACCCGGGCAGACGCAGACCCGACCGCGTTCCGTCGGCGGAGCGCGTCTCGCCGACGAGCGCCCGGATGCCGCGCCAGAACAGCCGCAGCAGGATGAACGGCACCAGCGCGTAGAAGGCGGCCGAGTAGAGGCGAAGCAGGGATGAGCGGCTCACGGAGGCCGGATGATATCGGCCGGGGACCGGGCGGAACAAGCGCGCCCAGGGGACGGGCTGGAGCGGGATGTTGCTGGAGTCAGGCGGACCGCGCCTTGCCACGCGCGGTGAACGTCCGCGAATCGGGCGCTCGGCCCTCAGCGTTCTTTCAGCCGATGGTACAGCGCAAGATAGCGGTCAACCACGCGATCCTGAGCCAACGCAGCGGGCGGCTCGACACGTCGCCGTCCCGCCGCCCCGAGTTCCCGCCGGGCCGTATCGTCTCGGAGCAGTCGCTTCAGTGCGCCGGCAAGCAGTGTCGGCTGCTCGCAGGGCGTGAGGATCCCGTCCCGCCCGTCCGCGATGAGCTCAAGCGCCCCGTGGGTCGCAGTGGACAGCACGGGGACTCCGTGGCTCCACGCCTCGAGAATCACATTGCCGAGCGGCTCGTGGCGAGACGGGCACACGAATACGTCGGCCAGCGCATAGTACGGTCCCGGCTGGTTCTGCCAGCCGGCCCAGTGCACGCGGCCGGCGATCCCGAGTGCTCGAGCCTGCGTCTCGAGCGATGCGCGCTGGCTGCCATCGCCGACCACCACCAGGTCGATAGGTCGTCCTCCCGCTGTCGGTGGGAGCTTCGCAAACGCGGCGAGGAGATCATCGAACCCTTTTTTCGCGATCAGCCGACCTACTCCGAGCGTGACCAGTGCATCGCCGGGTATGCCGAGCTGCTCGCGAAGCGCCACCAACTCCTCGCGAGCCGCCGGCGCGGGCGGCTCAATGAAGTTCGGAATGTGGTATACCCGCCGTGCAGGAAAACCATTATCGCGCAGGTAGCCGCAGATTGCCTTGCTGTTGCCGACCCACGCATCGGCGTGCCGATAGCCATCGAGCTTGTAAAAGCCCCCCAGACGTGCAACGTGGACGATGCCGCTGCCTCTCACATGCGTGAGCCGCGTCGCCCGACCCATGTATGTCTGCACGATGGCCGGCGCCACCTCGCGTACGCGGCGCGAGACCTGGAAGCGTGAAAGCGGGTCCCACACGGTACGCATCGGGGCGTGAAGAAGCGGAATGCCGGGAGGGACGTGCGGCACGACAGGTCCGTCGCGGCGCACGAGCGCAATAACCGGCTCGCCACGCTCGTGAAGCGCCTTGATGAGGCGCAGATAAAAACGCTCGGCACCTCCGAATCTCTTGCTGCCGATGACGTGAAGCGTCTTGATCACGCCGCGCGCCGCCGTTCGGCCAACCCCCGATACACCCGCAAGTTCCCCTCGACCATGGCGTCGATCGAGAACTCCTCCTCGACGATGCGACGCCCGGCCGCGCCCATGCGCCGGCGGCGCCCGGTATCGTGCAGGAGCTCGAGCATCGCTTTCGCAAGCGCCCGCGCGTCACCGGGCGCAACGAGGCGGCCGTTCACCCCATCGCGCACGACCTCTGGGATGCCGCCCGCCGCCGCGGCGACGATGGGCAACTGGCAGGCGGCGGCCTGCAGGAGGATCACGCCCAGTCCTTCGAGGGTCGCCGGGTGGACGAGCAGATCGAGGCAGGGCAGCAGACGGTCGAGATCCTCGCGAAATCCCACGAAGCGGATCTGTTCCGTCAGGCCGCGCCGCGTCACTTCCTCGCGCAGCCGCGACTCGAGCGGGCCGCGACCGAAAATCAGAAAGCGTGTCGAAGGAATGGCCGTGAGCACGTGCGGTGCCGCTTCCAGCAGATAGCGATGGCCCTTGCGCTCGATCATCTGCGCCGCCATGCCGACGACGGGCGAATCGGGCGCCAGGTTGAACGCCTGGCGCCAGTCGGGCCATCGGCAGCCGGGACGAAATCTTTCGGTGTCGATCGAACTGTGCACGGTCTGCACTTTGGTCCCGCGCACGCCTTCGCTCAGAAGGACCCTGCGAACCGCTTCCGAGACCGTGACGACGTGGTCATACAGGTCGTACTTGAGCCGCACGAGCATTCGCGGCTCCGGATTGTCGACCCGCCGCGTGAGCACGCACCGGACCTGGGCCAGCCGGCCGGCGATCCCGCCGAGCACGTCGGCACCCCGGCGGCTGTGAAGGTGCACGAGCGTCGCATGCTCGGCGCGCAGCACGGCCCGCAGGCGACCGATAAAGCCAACATCGAGGTCTCCTCGCATCGGCAACGCCCGCACCTCCGCCACCTCGGCGGCCGCCTGCGCGATCGCGCTGCCCTCCGGGCAGACGAGGATGTTGCGCACACCGCGTGTCTTCAGGCCGCGCAGGAGATAGTAGACCTGCAGGGGACCGCCGTAGAGGTGGCGGCCGCTTTCGACATGCACGACGGTGAACGGGATCATGCGGGCGCGAGCGGTTGCCGGGCAGTGGCGAACATGTCGTCGGGCACTAGTCCTCTGCATTCATCCCTGAACACTGCCGCACCATTCGCCTGTCATCCGCGTCGGCGGAGAACTGCGGACTTACCAGCATCGGTCGTTGCTCGGCATCCGCTCTCAAGCATGGATGGAACAAAGGTCATCCGCCGCCACTTTGTCCCGCAACGCTGCTCAAGCCCATAAGGACGTTCCCTAAAGCGGCTGGGGATAGATAGACAGCGGTCTTCGGCTGGTGTCGTCGAGCGCCGGGTCCCGCTTGATGGAGGTCGATTTGAGACCGGCGCTCGGATGCCGGCGATGAAGAACTCGTATTCGAGAAATCCCGTACCGGGATTCACCGAATATCAGCGGGGCCTTCCCGGCACCTTGGGCGAGCGTTCGTTAATGGGTAACTCCCCCTCCACCAGAACCTTCGGACACCCCGAGGTCTGCGGTGCAGCGCGCGTCAGGTGTGTGGCCGTTCGCTACGGCGATGCGCTGCAGCCGATCAGTCGACGGGTGGGTACCCTCCCCCCGATCTCCGGCCGAGTGCTTTTGCGTCCTCAATCGAAGTTGGTCGATGCCAGCAACCCCCGATACACCCGCAAGTTCCCCTCGACCATGGCGTCGATCGAGAACTCCTCCTCGACGATGCGACGCCCGGCCGCGCCCATGCGCCGGCGGCGCCCGGTATCGTGCAGGAGCTCGAGCATCGCTTTCGCAAGCGCCCGCGCGTCACCGGGCGCAACGAGGCGGCCGTTCACCCCATCGCGCACGACCTCTGGGATGCCGCCCGCCGCCGCGGCGACGATGGGCAACTGGCAGGCGGCGGCCTGCAGGAGGATCACGCCCAGTCCTTCGAGGGTCGCCGGGTGGACGAGCAGATCGAGGCAGGGCAGCAGACGGTCGAGATCCTCGCGAAATCCCACGAAGCGGATCTGTTCCGTCAGGCCGCGCCGCGTCACTTCCTCGCGCAGCCGCGACTCGAGCGGGCCGCGACCGAAAATCAGAAAGCGTGTCGAAGGAATGGCCGTGAGCACGTGCGGTGCCGCTTCCAGCAGATAGCGATGGCCCTTGCGCTCGATCATCTGCGCCGCCATGCCGACGACGGGCGAATCGGGCGCCAGGTTGAACGCCTGGCGCCAGTCGGGCCATCGGCAGCCGGGACGAAATCTTTCGGTGTCGACGGCATCGCGTGCCGTCTGTAGCTTCGCGAGGGGGACGCCTTCGCCCAGCAGGACCTTTTGAATCCCTTCCGAGATGGTGATGACCCGGTCATACAGGTCGTACTTGAGCCGCACGAGCATTCGCGGCTCCGGATTGTCGACCCGCCGCGTGAGCACGCACCGGACCTGGGCCAGCCGGCCGGCGATCCCGCCGAGCACGTCCGAGCCCCGCCGGCTGTGGAGGTGCAACAGGGCCGGTTTTTCCGTGCGTAACAGCCGCCGAAGTCGAACCATGAAGCCGAGGTCGAGGTCTCCTCGCATCGGCAACGCCCGCACCTCCGCCACCTCGGCGGCCGCCTGCGCGATCGCGCTGCCCTCCGGGCAGACGAGGATGTTGCGCACACCGCGTGTCTTCAGGCCGCGCAGGAGATAGTAGACCTGCAGGGGACCGCCGTAGAGGTGGCGGCCGGTCTCCACGTGTACGATCGTCATCATGCGCGCACGAGCAGCTGACGTGCGATCGCGAGGACCTCTTCGGGTACGATCTCCCGCATGCAGGTGTAGGCGCCGCCGCACGTCGGGCTGCGGTGGCAGGGGGAACAGGGCAGGGCCTTGTAAAGTACAACCGTCTTGTCAGAGTCGGTCACCCGATACGGGCAGGTCGAACCGAAGAGGGCGATGGTCGGAGTGCCGAAGGCGGTGCCCATATGCATGAGGCCGGTGTCGACGCCGACGAGCAGGCGCGCGCGCTCGATCAGCGCCGCCGCCTCGCGCAGGGTCGTCCGGCCGGTTGCGTCGAGAACGAATTTCGCGGAGCGAGTAATCGCGTCCGCGGCCGTGCGGTCACCCGGACCGCCGAGCATGACGACCTTCAATCCGAGCTCATCCTGCAGTCGCCCTGCGAGAGCAGCCCACGAGGCGTCGAGCCAATGCTTCTGTGGACGGGTTGTGAACGGACAGATCACCGCATAGCCTGCTCCGAGCGAGTGCTTCTCGATGAAACGCCGGGCGAAATCGCGATCCGCCTCGCTCAGCGCGACGTGCATCTCGTAAGGTTCGGCCGCAAGCCCGAGCACCTCTGCAAGATGGCGGTACTCGGCCCCAATCCGCGTCTCACCCTCCGGCTTATCAATCACGCGGGTCATGAACACACGACTCCCCTCCTTCGAGCCAAGACCCACCCGCTCGCGTGCCCCGCTGAGCCGAGCCCAGACGCCACTCTTCATCAGGCCCTGAAGATCGAGCGCGAGATCGAATCGCTCCTTACGCAACCCCCCGATGAAGGACATCGCCTCGCGGAGCAAACTCCACCAACGCCCGCCTCGCAGCAACCGCCGCCATTCCCCGCGCGGCCAGACGATCACCTCGTCGAGCGCCGTATTGGCCTGCAACAAGGCGGCGGCCTCGGGCTGGACGAGCCAGGCGAGATGCGCCGTAGGGTACCTGGCCCGCAGTGCCGCGATCAGCGGCGAGGCCATAATCACGTCGCCGATTGCGCTCAGGCGGATAATCAGTATTGACGGCGTGCCCGCGGGAGCCGAGGAATTGGTGCGGCCCGAGTTTAGTTGCTGATGTTCCAGAACGAGTACTCGTTGCAGGTGGCCGATATCCAGGAAATCCGAAAACCGTGAGCCCTGAGCAAACGAACGGCCTCTTTCGTCTTGCGGGCACCGATGGTGGGAAAGCGGTGGTGAAACTCGACCAGCAACTGACGGACCGGAATACGTTCCTCGAGTAAGTCCTGCAACACATCGTACTCCGCTCCTTCGATGTCCATCTTGAGGATATCGATCCGGTCGTGGCCGAGCTCTCGCATAACGCTCCTCAGCCGACGAGCGGCAACTCGGTGTGAGGGTGTCTGACCCGGAATGCGCGCCTGCAGCGTGCTGCATTTGCTGCCGGGTACGGGAGCGAAAAAATCGACAGTTCCGTCTTTGTCGGAGATCGCCACCGGCTGGTAACGAAAGCGCCCGGGCAGAGACTGCCGGGCGATCCATTCAGCCGTTTCAGGGGTCGGATCGAAGGCGTACACGCGCACGCCGTACCGTTCGATCAGCGACAGATCGAAGGACACGTCATCGCCAATTCCAAGCGAATAGACGATGCTGTCCCCCGTGACGCCCTCCGGGCTGATCGCCCAGCCGCACCTTTCCGAGCCGTGCCACTCGACCGGCCGGTACAGATCGCGCGTATAGAGGACGCCCTTGCCTTGCAGCCACCGTGCAATGGCGCGCAAGCGTCGGCGAAATTTCTTTGGAAGCTTCAACTGTGGATCCATGGGAACCACGAGAGCCGGCCCCCTTCGAACGCTGATGATATCAAGACTCGGATTGCGGCGGCGCGCCAGGTTTACCGCTCGCCTGCCGCCCGGACCAAGCGGTGCTGTACGCCATGGCGCTCAGCAGGATGATGAGAAAGCGCACCTCACTGGTCGGCCGGAAGTTGGCCGTAGCCCAGATCGCGGCAACAGCGAAGGCAGCGGCTATAAAGACGAACGAGTCGGTCGCCAGTCTCCCTGCGCGAACCGCGTGCCAAGCACTTCGCCCCATCAGCCACAGCGCTGCGCCGAAGATCGCCATACCGAGCAATCCCAACCTGACAAGAATCTCAAGATACGTGTTGTGCAAGTGCCCGATGCCTTCCGGCACCGACTTGATGGTCGGTGCCACGCGGGTTCCGGGGCCCCAACCGAACAATGGGCGTTCACGCCAGCGCTCGATCCCGTGTCGCAGGAGCTCCACGCGTATCTCGACGGGGTCGTCCGCCACGTCGTGCGCGTGATCCGAGGTACGGCTCAGGGCTTCCGCGCTGTGTAGATACTGCGTATATCGAAGCCCGATGACGTCCCGGTTCACGAACAGGACGAAGATTATGGAACCGCCGACGACCGCCAGAGCCAGCAAAGTCCGGGCGCGTGAGACAGGAAACCCCTTTTTGTAGGCTTGCGAAATCGTCAGCAGGGCCGTCACCGAGCCGATGACCACCACGGCGATCCAACTGATTCGCGATTGGGTAATCAACAGCATCTGGATAACGAGCGCAAGGATGCCGACCCAGAGCACGAGCCGCGCGAGCGCCGCCCAGCGCGGCCGGTAACCCCCGAGGAACCGCGGAGCAAAGCACGCGAGGCCGACCGCCGCTACCGCACTGAACAGGCCGGCCTGTGGAATTCCGTAGCCGAAGCCCGCCCGCATGCCTTCGATCAGCAGGGACAGCTCGGTCCAGTCCTGCCTTCGGGCCGCGCCCAGAAGGAAACCGATGAGTGCGACGCCGGCGAGCGCGGGAATGGCCCGCGCATCCAGCCATCGTGCGACGAAAACGAAAAGCCAGACGCCTGTCCAGGTCGCCGCGAGATCCAGCTGTTCGCTGGCTGTTTCCGGGAACTCGTAGATGGCCCAGGCGGTCCGCAGGGCGATATAAATCAGGAACAGCCCGAGCAGGCGCACCATGGGATCCCGCCACAGCGACCCTGCCCGGAGGGGCGGGCTCAGGACGAACGCACATACCATGGAAAACAGGCCAATGCCCGCGAGCGTCGTACTGAAGAAGCCGCCGATGGCAAAGGCGTACAGCCCGACGATCCCCAGTCGCTCGCTGGCCGGCATGGGCGGTTGCGAACGGGAAAGCAGTCGGTCGAAAGAGCGGATATGGATCAAACGAGAGTCTGCGCTGCGAAATTCAGGTCACGCGCACCGATCGATCGTGTGGTTCACGCCAACCTGCGTCCTACTCAACCGGATGCCGGCAGAGTCGGCCGGCGGGAAACGGAGGATGCCTCATAACACGGCTGAGATCGAGCGGGGGTGGGGCGGCCGATCGGGAAACGGCAGGCGGGGCCTGTCGGAATGCACGATTCACGAAGCCGTTGCGCTGACGACGGCGTTGTCGGCGAGGAGCCGCGTCCGTTAACATCGCCCGCTCGACCCTCCTCCCAGGAAACATGCCCGAAGACCACTCAGCACCAGCCGGTTCGGCTCCCCGGGACTGCTCCTTCACCATTTTCATCCCGACCTACAACCGTGCCCACATCCTGCCGCAGGCGCTTGAAAGCGTCGAGCGGCTGACCACTCGCGATTTCGAAGTGCTGATTGTCGACGACGGTTCGACCGACCGGACTCGCGAACTCGTGCAGACATGGAGCGCGAACGCATCGTTTCCCATCCGCTACATCTGGCAGGAAAACCAGGGCATGCACGCCTCCCACAATACGGCGATCGCCAACGCCCGCGGGCGACTGTTCATGCGGCTCGATTCGGACGACATGATACTTCCCGAGGCGTTGGAACGCATCAAAACGCACTGGGATGCGATCCCGGACGACCGGAAGCCAGAGTTCGCCGGCGTGGCCGGCATGTGCCTCAACGAGGACGGAAGTGTGTCGGGCGATCGCTATCCCGAGGACGTCATCGATTCCGACTACCTCGAGATATTCACCCGCTGCCGCATGAACGGGGAAAGGCGCGAGTGCTTGCGCACCGAGGTACTGCGGGAGTTTCCCTTCCCGCGTATCGACGGGGAGCGGCGTTTGCGCTCCACACTGATCCTGCGGCGCATGGCGCACCGCTACAAAATCCGCTTTACCAATGAGTTGCTGCAGATCAACCGGCACGCAGCCGGCGGGATCACGGCCAACCGCTTCAAGTACCGGATGCTATACCCCAAGGGGCAGCGTCTTTTCTATCTCGAAGAGATCACTCTGAACGATCGCTACACTCGATTGAGGCGGCTTCTGCGCCAGCACAGGCAGTACGTCCGCTACTCACTGCACAGCGGGATAGGGGTCGGCCGTCAGGCGGCCGAGGTCAAGCACCGATTGGTATGGTTGGGCGCGCTTCCCGCGGGCGCGCTACACTGGTTGCGCGATCGCACCCGCCTGCGTTGGTGGAACAGGATTTGAGGGCCGAGGCGGGCGGGAAAATTGTCTCTCTGCCCTCTTCCCATTAACATACCCGGTCCCGTTCACGCCCATGGCCGGCCGACCCGGCGACTTTTTTGTCACCACGCTTCTTTGTCACCACGCTTCCCTCCCGATGACGAATCGCCCGGATCTTGCCGTACTGGTGGCATCGCTTTACGACGGAGGCGTCGGGAAGATGCGAGTGCGTCTCATGAACGAGATCGTGCGCCGCGGGTACACGGTCGATCTGGTGACTGCCAGGAGCGACAGTCCCTACATGAAGCAGCTGAGTCCCGCCATCCGCGTGGTGCCGATCGGGACGACGCATGCGCTGACCGGCGTTCCGGCACTCGCTCGTTACCTGTGGAGTACGCGTCCCCGCGTGATGTTGTCTCAGCGCACGCGGGTGAACGTGCTGGCCTTGCGGGCACGAACTCTTGCTCGATCCGGGACCCGAATGTTCCTGACCGTGAACGTGAATCTGACGAGCAAACTCGACGCCGTGGGAGGGCGCAAGAGAGAGAAAGGGCTGGCACAGCTGCGGAAGTACTTCCCGCGCAACGACGGCATCATCGCCGTGTCGCGAGGCGTGGCCGATGACGTTGCCCGACTGCTCGGCTGGCCGCCCGAGCGCATTCGTGTCGCCCCGAATCCGACAGTGACGCCGGCGATTTATGAGGCGGCCAAAATGCCGCTCGATCACCCGTGGTTCACATCGGGAGAGGTTCCGGTGTTCCTGGGTGTGGGCAGGCTCGTGCCCGAGAAGGATTTCGCGAACCTGCTGCACGCCTTTGCCAAAGTTCGTGCCACCCGTCACTGCCGATTGGTCATACTGGGCGAAGGACCCGAGCGACCGAAGCTGCTGGCGCTCTCCGCAAAGCTGGGACTGGCCGACGATGCACAGCTGCCCGGCTTCGTGGACAACCCGTACGCCTATATGGCGCGCGCGAGCGTGTTTGTACTCTCCTCGACCCGCGAGGGCCTGCCCAACGCCCTGACCGAGGCGCTCGCAGTCGGGGTGCCCGTGGTTTCGACCGACTGCCCCAACGGCCCGTACGAAATCCTGGAAGCAGGCCGTCACGGCCCCCTTGTACCCGTCGGCGACAGTGAAGCGCTCGCGGCGGCGATGACGGCTACACTTGAACACCCGACCGAACGCGCTGCGCGACAGGCGGCGGCGCAACGTTACACAGTCGAACGGAGCGCGTCCGTCTATCTGGAAGCAATGGGTTTCGCAGCGGCCGGCGCGGCCACATGAGGCGTCAGCCGGATCTCGCGGTTTTCGTCGCGTCGCTGTTCCACGGGGGCGTCGGCAAGATGCGCGTGCACCTGATAAACGAGATGGCCCGGCAGGGTCATCGCGTGGAACTGCTTCTAGCGGATCGCGACAGCCCGTACATGAACCTGGTCAGCCCGGAGATACGGGTCGTTCACGTCGGCACCTCGAACGCCGTCACAGGTATTCCCGCCATCGCCCTGTACCTGCTCCGCGCGCGGCCACGCGTGATGCTGGCCCAGCGGGTTCGCGTGAATGTCCTGTCGCTTCGCGCCCGCACCCTGACACGCGCCAGGACGCGGATGTTCGTCACCGTCAACACCAACATGTCGCGCGAGCTCGCTGCGCTGAAGCCGCAGAAACACGCTCGCCACCTCCACCTTCTGAAGAAGTACTACCCGCACAACGACGGCATTATCGCCGTGTCGCACGGGGTGGCGGCGGACCTTTCCCGGCTGATCGGCATTCCGTTGCGCCATATCGACGTCGCTCCCAATCCGACCGTCACCCCGGAGCTCGAGCGGATGGCGGCCGAGCCTCTGGACGATCCCTGGTTTGCCTCCGGCGAGCCGCCCGTGATCGTCGGCATGGGGCGGCTCGAGCCACAAAAGGATTTTCCCACCCTGCTCCGTGCCTTCGCGATCTTGCGGCGCAAACGCCGTTGCCGGCTGATCGTTCTCGGGGAAGGCAAGGAGCGGGAATCTCTGCTGCGGCAGGCGACGGAGCTTGGAATCGCCGAAGACGTCCGGTTTCCCGGTTTCGTGAAGAACCCGTATGCGTATCTCTCCCGCGCGGCGTTATTCGCGCTCTCGTCCGCATGGGAGGGATCACCCAACAGCCTGACCGAAGCGCTCGCGCTCGGCACCCCGCTCGTTTCGACCGATTGTCCGGACGGGCCTCGCGAGATACTGGAAAATGGTCACCATGGGCCGCTTGTCCCGGTCGGCGATGCCGACGCGCTCGCGGCGGCCATGACGACGACGCTGGAACGGCCACCCGACCGCAGACAGCTGCAAGCGGCGGCGCAGCGCTACACGCTCCAACGCAGCGCAACCGCCTACCTTCGTGCGCTCGGTCTGAGCAGCGACTAGTTGCTTCTCGCGGATGCGCGCACACGGACTCTAGTCTCACCGGGAACCGCTCGGATGAAAGTGGTCGGCATCGGTTTCGGAAAAACGGGCACGTCGACGCTGGCCACCTGCCTGCGCCAGTTCGGCTTTCGGCACAAGACATGGGACAAACGTCTCTACGACGCTTACGCGCGTGGCGACTTGCGCCCGATCAACGAAGCGTTGGAAGCGCACGACAGCTTCGACGATTGGCCGTGGCCCGTGCTCTATCGCGAGATCGATGCGCGTTATCCGGGCTCGAAGTTCATCCTCACCGTGCGCAAGGATCCGGAGACATGGCTTCGCAGCCTTGAAACGCATGCCCGCCGGCGAGCGGATCGTACGCGCATCTGGCGGATATACGGGCTCGAGCCCGATCATTTCGATTCGGCGAAGGTGCGGCAGCGCTATCTTCAGCACATCGACGAAGTGCACGCGTACTTCAAAGATCGGCCCAGGGACTTTCTGGAGGTTTGCTGGGAGGCGGGCGACGGCTGGGACAAACTCGCGGCGTTTCTCGAGATGCCCCTGCCGCAGATGCCTTTCCCGCATGCCTACAGAACGCCTGGCGATCGCGAGTTCGCCCTCAAGGAGTGGAGGCGAAGGTTCATTCCTCGCTTCATTCGGAAGCTGCTATGGCCCGAGCCATCTTGATCGTGCACTCCGCTCGGGTGCCCAAAACCCGCGCTGTCGGTCGTCCGCCCGGGCTCGTGCCGCTCGGTCCCGGCACCCGCCGCATTGCCTCCCGGTGACTCGCAAAGGCCGCCTCGCGGTGTTCGCCGCCACGTCGGGCCACAGCGGCGTAGACCGTAATCTCAAGAACCTGATTCCGGTTTTTGCAGCGCGGGGCGTCGCGGTGGATCTCCTGAACGTTCGCGGGCATGGTCCCCTGCTCGAAGACCTGCCGTCCCGCGTGCGCGTCATTGATCTTGGCGCTTCTCACGTCAACACGTGCTTTCCCGCGTTGGTGCGCTACCTGCGCCGCGAACCGCCGCCGATGCTGCTCAGCGACAAGGACAAGGTGAATCGCTTGGCACTCCTGGCCCGACGTTTCGCCGGCGCGCCCACCCGCATCGCCGTACGCCTCGGAATTCACGTCTCCACCAATCTGGCGGAGCGCGGCTGGTTGGATCGGACAATCCAGACCTTCTCCATCCGGCGCTTTTATCCCTGGGCGGACGTGATCCTCGTGCCGTCGCGCGGAGTCGCCGACGACCTCGCGGCACTCGGGAGGATGCCGCGCGACAAGATATCCGTCGTCCCCAACCCGGTCGTCACACCCGAGCTCGAAAAGCTGCTCGCTCAGCCGGCCGCGCATGCGTGGTTTGCGGATCCGGCTGTCCCGATCGTTTTGGGAGTTGGCGAGCTCGGCGCCCGCAAGGATTTCGAAACGCTCGTCCGGGCGGTTGCGCTCGTGCGGCAGGAGCGACGCTGCCGCCTGCTCATTCTTGGTCGCGGAAAGCAGCGCGATATGCTGGTCTCGCTCGGGACCGGCCTCGGGTACGGCGACGATCTCTCTCTGCCCGGCTTCGTCGCCAACCCGTACGCCTACATGAGCCGGTGCAGTGTCTTTGCCAGTTCCTCGCGTTTTGAGGGGTTCGCGAACGTGGTTGCGGAGGCGTTGGCCGTCGGCATACCGGTAGTTGCGACGGATTGCCCGAGCGGTCCGCGCGAAATCCTGGAGAACGGCCGCCACGGACGGCTGGTACCGGTCGGAGATCCTGTCGCGATGGCCGAGGCGATCAAGGCGACGTTGGCAGATCCGCCGAAACGCGCGACCCTGCAAGCGGCAGCCAGCCGGTACCGTGTTGCGCAGGTTGCGGACGAGTATCTTCGCGCACTGGACCTGGGTTGATTGCGGCCTGCACCGCGGCGCAAACGCCGGTGCTAAACTCCGCGGCTGGATTCGGTACTTGATCGGCCATTCGCGAAAGTCGACGCTTGCCTCATGAACGCTTGCAGCAAGAGAGGGGGACCAGCCCAAACGGCCGTCAGTCCAGCGACATCGGATGTGCCGCTCGCTGGTGCCGCCGATGCTGCACGGCCGGAACACCTTGCGATCTTTGTCTCCTTCTCAGGCGAGGGAGGCGTGGAGCGAATGATTCTCAATCTGTGCGCCGGACTGGCAGAGCGGGTGCGCCGCCTCGATCTCGTACTCGTACGGGCCGACAGCGCGCATGTCACCGACCTGCCGGCTTCCGTTCGAATCGTCAACTTGAACGCACGTCACACCTTCACTAGCCTGCTGCCGCTCGCGCGGTATCTGCGGCGCGAGCGTCCCTCGGTACTGCTCGCTGCCAAGGACCGGGCGATCCGGGTAGCAGTCGTGGCCCGAGTCCTCGCGCGCGTGCCGCTGCGGCTCGTCGGTCGGATCGGAACCACGGTCTCCGCTGCGCTGGCCGGGCGAGGCGCCTGGCGGCTCGCAGTCTGGCGTGCGGGCATGCGGCTCTTTTATCCGGGCGCCGATCTGATCGTTGCCGTCTCGCAGGGCGTGGCCGACGACATCGTGCATCTTGCGCAGCTTGCGCCGGATCGTGTGCGCGTTGTGCCCAATCCGGTGTGGACGCCGCGGCTCGAGCGCCTCGCCCGGGAAGCGCCGGCGCATCCGTGGTTCTCGGAGCCCTCCGTCCCGCTGGTCCTGAGCGCCGGGCGGCTCACGCGGCAAAAGGATTTCCCGACCTTGATCCGCGCCTTTGCGCAGGTGCGGGCGGAGCGACCCTGCCGGCTCATGATCCTGGGAGACGGCGGCCAGCGAGACGATCTGCTCGCGCTCGCGAAGCAACTCGGCGTTGCCGAGGATGTGGCGCTCCCGGGTTTCCAGGCCAATCCGTACGCCTACGTCGCGCACGCCTCGTTGTTCGTGCTCTCTTCGGTTTGGGAGGGGTCCCCAAACGTGCTCACCGAAGCTCTGGCGCTCGGCATACCCGTGGTCTCGACCGATTGTCCGAGCGGACCGCGGGAAATACTCGCGGGGGGTCGCTACGGCAAACTTGTGCCCACGGGTGATGGGGACGCGCTCGCGCGGGCCATGCTCGAGACTCTGGCGAACCCCCTTCCCCGCGACGCCCTCATGCAGGCCGCCCGGCCCTACTCGCTCGAGGCGAGCACTCGAGGCTACCTGGAAGCGCTCGCTATCGGTCCGCCCCCCTCCGTTGAATCGACGAGCGCATAAGACAAAATGCTCCTCTCGCATCGCCACCAGTTCCTCTTCGTCCACATCGCCAAGACGGGAGGCACGAGCGTGCGGGCGGCGCTTGCGCCGCTTCTGTGGCGCGACCCGCTCTTTTGGCTTGCGTACCCCTGCCGGCGCCTGAGCCACCTCAGCGGACACCGCACCGTCACCAAGTTTCCGCGCCACGCGAAAATCATCGCAGCCAAGGAGATGTTGCCGCACGAGGTATTCACCCGGCTCTTCAAGTTCGCGTTCGTGCGCAATCCGTGGGATCTCCAGGTCAGCTCGTACCACCACCTGAAGCGCGAGCGGCCGCACCTCGTCGCACACGTAAAGGACTTCAGCGACTTCGTGCGCTTCAAGCTCGACCCCGAGCGATCGTATGAATACCACCTCGATACGTCGATCGAGATGCAGTCGGACTACGTGAAGGACCTGTCCGGCCGCATCATCGTGGATTTCATCGGCCGTTACGAGCGCCTGGAAGAGGATTTCGCCCGGGTGTGCGACCGGCTGGGAATCGCCCAAAGGCCGCTGCCGCACAAGCGGCAGGCGAAGGACCGTGACGATTACCGCAGATACTATGACGAGGTCACCGCCGATCTCGTGGCAAAGCGCTTTCTGCCGGACATAGAGGCGTTCCGGTACAGTTTCGAATAGCATCGCCTACCGCTGTCATGCTCTCTTCCATTCTCCTTCCCATCGTCGCCGAGCCACCATGTCGCGCAACGTCGTCATTCATATAGGGCTGCACAAAACCGGCACGCGCTTTCTGCAGCGCATGGTCTTCCGGCAGCTCGATCCGGCGCGCTTCAACGTCAATCCGGACGAAGTGCTTGTGCCGATTCAAAAGGCGACACGCTCCGCAGCGAGCTCGGCGGCGGTGCGAGAGGCGGTGGCGACATGGCGCGCCAGCGACGATCAACGAACACTCGTGATATCCGAACCCCATATCTCCGGGGACATGTACAGCAGCCATCAGGACTACCGACAGAATCTCGCGCTCGTCCGGGAGCTGTTTCCGGAGGCCCGGATTGTGTTCTTTGTGCGCAAGCAGTCGGACTGGCTCCAGTCCGCTTACCGACAGCACCTGGTGAGGGGACGCGCGGTGCCGATCGAGGTTTTCCTTAACTTCTACGATGGCGAGTTTCGGCCGCGCATAGACCGTCGGGTCTACGGCAGTCGCAACATTGAAGCTCTGACATTGCGGTTCCTCGATATCTATCGCGCCTATGCCGAGGCTTACGGCGAGGAACGCGTGTTTCTTTTCCGCCAGGAGGACCTGAGCAAGCGGGGCAGCGCGGTCAAGCAACGCCTCGCCGACGTGCTCGGGCTCCCACGGCTTCCGGACCTGCCGCGCGAGCGATCGCAGAACCGCAGTTACTCGGCCCTCGCCATTTATCTCTTCCATCCCGGTGTGCGCCGGCCATGGCCCGCGCCGGGACCAGGCGATACGGGCCGTCTTCCTCCGAGGCGTTTCAGCTGGATCCGCCGCAAGCTGCGGCGCGCCAGACGTACGTTCATTCAATACGGCTTCGATCGGCTCATTTACAAGGATTGGGACCTTCTGGTCAAAGGCGGGATGCGGGAGCGCATCGATGCGCACTATGCGAAGGAGGAGGAAGAGATCAGAGCGATTGCGGAACGGTGTCTCCGGCCGGAGCTCGTGGTCCTGAGTGAGCCGCGTCGGCTCGAGGACGCAAACGAGCTGCCTGCAGCGTGATCCTCGATCCTGGGCCGGCGGACACTTGAGCTTTGCCCTCGGCGAGGAAAACCGTCTGCCGCCAGGCTTGGCTCTTTGACACGCGCAGAGCGCGCATTCAGCGAGCCCGCTCCACTAGTCGATAAGCACGTACACCGCGCCGCAGTACGGACAGCGCTCTTCGCCGCTCTCCTCGATCGGGAGGTAAACGCGGGGGTGCGAGTTCCAGAGGCTCATGCCCTTCATCGGACAGTGCAACGGGAGATCGGCGCGGCTGACCTCGTAACGGTTCTGGGCGTTCGGCTCGATCAGGCCGCGTTCGACGCCGGTGGCATGCGAGTGCGTGTCGCGAGTCACCTCTCCTCCCTCATGCGACCAACGTGAGCCATTCCGGGTGCGCGTCCCGCCGGCCGTGCACCTGGTCGAAATAGAGCGACTGCAGCGCCTCGGTGATCGGGCCGCGCGTGCCGCTGCCGATCGGCCGGCCGTCGAGCTCGCGAATCGGCGTGACCTCGGCGGCCGTGCCGGTGAAAAAGGCTTCGTCCGCGACGTACACCTCGTCGCGCGTGATCCGCCGCACCTGCACCGGTATGCCGAGCTCGGCGGCGAGGCGCATCACGGTATCGCGCGTGATGCCGTCGAGCGCCGAGGTGAGATCGGGCGTCGCGAGCGTGCCGTCGCGCACGATGAAGATGTTCTCGCCGCTGCCTTCCGACACGTAACCTTCGGTGTCCAGCAGCAGCGCCTCGTCGGCCCCGCAGGCGACCGCCTCCTGCACCGCGAGCATCGAGTTGATGTAGTGGCCGTTCGCCTTCGCGCGGCACATCGAGACGTTCACGTGGTGCCGGTTGAACGACGAGGTGCGCACGCGGATCCCGTTCACGATTCCGTCCTCGCCGAGATACGACCCCCAGGCCCAGGCGGCGACGACCACGTGGACCTCCAGACCCTTGGCATGCAACCCCATGCTCTCGCTGCCGTAGAAGCACATCGGGCGGATGTACGCGGACTCGAGCCGGTTCTCGCGTACCGCGCTGAGAATCGCACGATTGAGCGCTTCCTTCTCGTACGGAATTTTCAT
The DNA here is from genome assembly GCF_002355415.1 of Sulfurifustis variabilis. Lineage (GTDB taxonomy): Bacteria > Pseudomonadota > Gammaproteobacteria > Acidiferrobacterales > Sulfurifustaceae > Sulfurifustis > Sulfurifustis variabilis. The sequence continues at coordinate 3,856,538 of NZ_AP014936.1, forward strand.
GCCGAGGATGTGCGCCGAGCGCCACAACCGGTCGGTGTGCTCGCGCAGACGAAAGATCGCCGTGCCGCGCGCGGTCTTGTAGGCGCGCACGCCTTCGAACACGCCCATGCCGTAATGCAGGGTGTGGCTGAGGACGTGCGTCGTGGCTTCGCGCCAGGGCACGAGTCGGCCGTCATACCAGATGACGCCGTCGCGGTCGGCCATGGACATAACGCTTCTACTCCCGCTCGAAAGTCTCGTTCCAGATCCCGGCCACGGCCTCGGGCAGCCCCTCGAGCTCGGCGAGAGGCACGCAGGCCCCGCGCTCCATGAGCTTCAGTCGGTGCTCCGCCGACAGGCAGCGGCGATAGGCGCTGGCTAGCAACCGCGCCCGCTCGTCCTCGACCAGGCCGAGGCGCGCGAGCGTTTCCAGGATATTGATGTTGTCCGTGTGGCGGGCGACGTCCGGATGGTCGTGCGCCCACCGCAGGGCCCAGTATTGCACCATAAATTCAATGTCTACGATACCGCCGCGGTCGTACTTTACGTCGAAGCCCTCGTGCGGCTGCGCGTGGCTCTCGGCGATCCGCGCGCGCATCTCGCGCACCTCGCGGCGCAGCGCGTCCGGGTCACGTGACCGGCACAGGATCTCTCGTCGCGCCGCCTCGAAGGCGGCCGCCACCGCGGCGCTGCCTGCAACGGGCCGCGCGCGCACCAGCGCCTGGTGCTCCCAGGTCCACGCTTCCTTGGATTGGTAGCGGCGAAAGGCCGGCAGGCTCGTGACCAACGGCCCCGCCTTGCCGGACGGCCGCAGCCGCATGTCGACCTCGTAGAGCACGCCAGCCGGCGTGCGCGTCGTGAGGATGTGAATGAGCCGCTGGCCGAGGCGCGCGAAGTAGAGCTCATTCGGAATCGCGCGCGCCCCGGTCGTGGTCGCGCCTTCGGCCTCCTCGTACAGGAAGATCATGTCAAGATCGGAGGCATAGCCCAGCTCGTGGCTGCCGAGCTTGCCGTAACCGATCACGGCGAAACCGGGCGGCGGCTCGCGCCCGCCGGGCGCGCCGTGCCGACGCTCGAGGTCGCGCTGCGCGATGGCGAGCGCGGCCGCAAGCACGACTTCGGCGAGGGTCGCGAGCTGCGCACCGACGCGCTCGGGGGCGAGGCCCGGGCCGATGTCGGCGGCGGCCACGCGCAGGAGTTCGGCGTTCTTGAACTCACGAAGCCGCTCCATCTGCGCTTCGAGGTCGTCCTCGGGCAGCGCCGCCAGCTGGTCGGTGAGATCCGCCTCGAGCGCGGCGCGGTCGGCGAGCGCGTAGAACTCGCGCGGATCGAGCAGCTCGTCGAGCAGGACCGGATGGCGGCTGATCCAGGCGGCGATCCAGGGGCTCGCGGCCGCGAGGTTCACCAGCTGCGCGCGGGCGGTCCCGTTCTCGATAAGAAGAGAAAGATACGCCGATCGCCGGCCTATGGACTCGATGATCTGGATCGCGCGCGCGAGCGCGACGCCCGGTTCCCGCGTGGCGGCGGCGTCGAGCAGGAGGAGCGGCAGCAACCGGTCGAGGCGCGCACGCCCTTCGGTCGAGAAACCGCGGTAAACCGGTCCCTCGCGCAACCCCTTGAGGAGAGCGAGCACCGCGGACGGATCGCCGTAGCCGGCCTGCTCGAGGATCGGCGCCGCGCGCTCGGGCTCGATCTGCCCGAGCCAGACGGGCACGAGCCCGCGCCCCTCGTCCGCGGGCCGCGCGGCCGGCTCGCCGCCGAGCAGGGCCGTGAAGTGCTGGTGAACCCGCGCGCGGTGCGCCTCGAGCACGGCGGCGTACGCCGTCCAGTCGGCGAAACCCGTCGCGAAGGCGAGCCGTTCGCGCTCGAGCGGCTCGCTCGGCAGCGTATGCACCTGGCGGTCCGCCACCTGCTGCAACCGGTGCTCGCTTGTGCGCAGGAAGATGTACGCCTCTCGAAGCTCGTCCGCCACCGCCTGGGGCAGATAGCCGGCGCGCGCAAGCCGGGGCAGCAGATCGAGCGTCGCGCGCTCCTGCAAGGGGCGCTCCCGACCGCCGCGAATGAGCTGGTGCGTCTGGGCGATGAACTCGATCTCCCGGATTCCTCCCGGGCCGAGCTTGAGGTTGCCGGCCATCGCACGGCGCTCCACCTCGCGCTCGATCATCGCCTTCATCCCGCGGATCGCGTCGAGCGCACCGTAGTCGAGGTAACGGCGGTAGACGAAGGGCTTCAGGCGGGCGAGCAGCTCTTCGCCCGCCGCCCGGTCCCCGGCGCAGGCGCGCGCCTTGATGAAGGCATAGCGCTCCCATTCGCGCCCGTGCGTCTGGTAGTAGTGCTCCATGGCGTCGAACGACAGCACGAGCGGACCGCTTGCGCCGAAGGGACGCAGGCGCGTGTCGACGCGGAAGACGAAGCCGTCGGCAGTCGGCTCGTGCAGCGCGTTGATGAGCGATTGCGCAAGCTTCAGGAAGAACTCGTGGTGGCTGATCGTGCGGGGTCCACCGGTCTCGCCGTCCTCGGGATACGCGAAGACGATGTCGACATCCGAGGAGAAGTTGAGCTCGTAGCCGCCGAGCTTGCCGAGACCGAGCACGACGAGCCCCATCGCACCGCCGTCTGCCGCGCGCGGCTCCCCGTATACCTCGGCGGCCCGCCGGGCCAGCCAGTCGAGGGCGGACGCGAGACAGGCGTCGGCGAGTTCCGATAGCGTGGCGGTCACCTCGCTCAGGTCGGCGGCCCCGCCCACGTCGCGCCAGACCAGCCGCAGGTATTCCCGCCGGCGCAGAACGCGCAGCCGGTGCTTGAGCGCCGCCTCGTCCTCCGCCTCGGCGACGGCGTCGCGGACACGGGCGGCGAGGCTGCCCGGAGCGTAGCGCCGGTAAAGATCACCGCTGGCGAGAAGGTCGCGGACGGCGGCCGGGTCGCGGGTCGCGGCCTGCGCCGCGAACTCGCTCGCCGCAAAGACACGGGCGAGACGCCCGAGCCAGTCGAGCGCGAGCGGATCGCGGAGGGGCGGAAGCGCTTCCCCGAGCGCCTGCAGACGCTGCTTCACCGCCTCGCGGAGGGGTGCGGGCAGCACGCCCAGACCCGAAGTAAGGGCTTCAGCCGGCACGACCGACATAGCGCGTGGAGACAGGCCCGCGATCGGCAATAATGCGGCGAACCCCCGACAGGGAGCGGTCCGTGCAACCCATTGTTCCGCCTGAAATCGAGGCGTACTGCACCGCGCATTCCTCCGCGCCTTCGGCGCTGCTCGTCGAACTGCAAGCCTACACTACCCGGAACTGCGCAGATGCGCAGATGCTGATCGGGCCGCTGGAAGCGGCCTTTCTGCAGATGCTGGTCCGGCTCTCCGGCGCACGGCGCGTGCTCGAGGTCGGCACCTTCACCGGTTATTCCGCGCTCGCCATGGCCGAAGCCCTCCCGGCGGACGGGACGCTCCTCACGTGCGAGATCGACCCCGACCGGGCCGCGATCGCCCGGCGCTTTTTCGAGCGCAGCCCGCACGGCCGCCGGATCGAGCTCCGCCTCGGCGCCGCCCGCGAGACGCTCCGTGGACTGCCTCCGGACGATCGGTTCGACATGGCCTTCATCGACGCGGACAAGGAAGGCTATCTCGAATACTACGACGCGATACTCCCGCGTCTGTCCGCCGGCGGCCTGCTCGTCGCGGACAATACGCTGTGGTCGGGCGACGTCCTCGATCCGCAGCGACCGTCCGCCCGTGCCGTGGACGCCTTCAACCGGCATGTGCGCGAGGACGACCGCGTGGCGCATGTGCTCGTTCCCTTGCGCGACGGCGTGATGCTCGTTCGCAAGCGATAGCGGCACGACAAGGAGAAAGGACGCGTTTCCGGGAAACAGCACGCGAGACAAAAAGAAAGGCCCCGTTTCCGGGGCCTTTCTCGTTACCGCCTTGGACCGCAGGCTTACATCATGCCTTCCATGCCGCCCATGCCACCGCCGCCGGGCATCTTCTCCTCTTCCTTCGGGAGCTCGGCGACCATCGCCTCGGTGGTGATCATGAGGCCGGCGATCGACGACGCGTTCTGCAGCGCCGTGCGGGTCACCTTCGTCGGGTCGAGGATGCCCATCTTGAACATGTCGCCGTACTCGCCGGTCGCGGCGTTGTAGCCATAGTTCGCCTCCTTGCTGTCCGCGACCTTGTGGTACACGACCGAACCCTCGATGCCGGCGTTCTCCACGATCTGGCGCATCGGCTCCTCCATCGCGCGCAGCGCGATCTGGATGCCGACGTCCTGGTCGTGGTTCTCGCCCTTGAGCTTCTGCGCCTTGATGGCGCTGACCGCGCGCACGAGCGCCACACCGCCGCCGGGGACGATGCCTTCCTCGACGGCCGCGCGGGTCGCGTGCAGGGCGTCCTCGACGCGCGCCTTCTTTTCCTTCATCTCGACCTCGGTGGCCGCGCCGACCTTGATCACCGCAACGCCGCCCGCGAGCTTCGCGAGCCGTTCCTGCAGCTTCTCCTTGTCGTAGTCGCTGGTCGCCTCGTCGATCTGGGCGCGGATCTGCTTGATACGGCCTTCGATGTCGGACTTCTTGCCGGCGCCGTCGATGATCGTGGTGTTCTCCTTCTCGATCACCACGCGCTTGGCGTTACCCAGCGCGTCGACCTGCGCGCTCTCGAGGTTCATGCCGACCTCTTCCGAGATCACGGTACCGCCGGTGAGGATGGCGATGTCCTGCAGCATGGCCTTGCGCCGGTCGCCGAAGCCCGGCGCCTTGACCGCGCACACCTTCAGAATGCCGCGGATGTTGTTGACCACCAGGGTCGCGAGCGCCTCGCCCTCGACGTCCTCGGCGACGATCAGGAGCGGCCGGCCCTGCTTCGCCACGCCCTCGAGGATCGGGAGCATGTCACGGATGCTCGAGATCTTCTTGTCGGTGATCAGGATGAGCGGATTGTCGAGCTCGGCGCTCATCGTGTCCTGCTTGTTGATGAAGTACGGCGAAAGGTAGCCGCGGTCGAACTGCATGCCCTCGACGATGTCGAGCTCGTTCTCGAGGCCCGAGCCCTCCTCCACCGTGATCACGCCTTCCTTGCCGACCTTCTGCATCGCCTCGGCGATGATCGTGCCGATCGACTCGTCGCCGTTCGCCGAGATGGTGCCGACCTGCGCGATCTCCTTCTGATCCGAACAGGGCTTCGAGATCTTCTTCATGGCCTCCACTGCGGCGATCACGGCCTTGTCGACGCCGCGCTTGAGGTCCATCGGGTTCATGCCGGCCGCGACGCTCTTCAGACCTTCGCGCAGCATGGCCTGCGCCAGCACGGTCGCCGTCGTGGTGCCGTCACCGGCGACGTCGGAGGTCTTGCTCGCAACCTCCTTCACCATCTGTGCGCCCATGTTCTCGTACTTGTCCTTGAGCTCGATCTCCTTCGCGACCGACACGCCGTCCTTCGTGACGGTGGGCGCGCCGAAGGCCTTGTCGAGCACCACGTTGCGGCCCTTGGGACCGAGCGTCACCTTGACCGCGTCGGCCAGGATGTTCACGCCGCGGAGCATCCGCTGGCGGGCGTAATCGCCGAATACGACGTCTTTAGCAGCCATTGTTCAATTTCTCCGTCTGTTCTATCGGTTTGCGGCGGTTAGCCTTCGATGATTCCCATGATGTCTTCCTCGCGCATGACGAGGAACTCGTCGGAACCGATCTTCACCTCGGTACCGGAATACTTCCCGAAAAGGATCTTGTCTCCGACCTTCACGTCGAGCGGCTTGACCTTGCCGTCCTCCAGGATCTTGCCGTTGCCAACGGCGATGACCTCGCCCTGGATCGGCTTTTCCTTGGCGGTGTCGGGGATCACGATGCCGCCGGCGGAACGGCGTTCTTCTTCGAGCCGGCGGACGATCACCCGGTCGTGGAGTGGACGAATCTTCACTTGTGTATCTCCTTTCTTTGCGACGTTGGCTTGGGCCGTCATGGATGAATTTCCTCCTGATTTGTCATGGAGTTGCGTCGCACGACGCGTGAAAACTGGCTATCGCATCCTTATGGATAAAATCCACGAGGAATTGTTAGCACTCCGTTTAGGTGAGTGCTAATGATAATTTCGAGCCCCGAGGTGTCAAGCGGCGCGATGCGCCGCCGCCGAACCGGGTACGGGCCAAGGGCCGAAGGGGCGAGTTAAATGCCCGATTCCGCTAGAATAATCGCGCCCTCCGGGCCGTCTTTCTCCGTAGATGAAGACCGCATCCTATTTCCTGGTCCCCCTGCTGTTTCTCCTGCCGCCGGCGACGCGCGGTGGGTTCGATGGCGATTTGCTCCAAGCGGCCGAAAACGGATCGGCCGCAACTGTGCTTCGGCTGCTGGAGACGGGAGCGCGGGTCGACGCCGCCAACCCGCGCGGGCAGACCGCGCTCATGCTTGCGGCCGGGCGCGGTCATCTCGAGGTGGTCGAGCTGCTGCTCGCGAAGGGCGCCGATCCGGATCTCCGCGATCGGGAAGGCGACACCGCCCTGAAGTACGCGGCCTGGAACGACGACGTCTTCGTCGTCGAAGCGCTTCTTGCGAGGGGCGCCGACGTGAATGCGGCGAGCGAGTTCAACGTGACGCCGTTGCGTGCTGCGGCCACGAGCGGCCACGCCGCCGTCGTGGAGGCGCTCCTCGCTGCGGGCGCCGACCCCCATGTCCGCGGGCGGGACGGTCTGACGGCGCTTTCCTTCGCCCAGACCCGCGAGCACCACGAGATCGTCCGCCTGCTCAGGCAGGCCGGGGCGAGGGAGTAGCCGCTGGCTCCGTCCGCGCATCAGATCGCCCTCACGACCGTACCGGATCGCGAAACGGCCGAACGCATCGCGCATGCCCTGGTCGAGGAGCGCCTGGCCGCCTGCGTCAACCTGCTGCCCGCCATGCAGTCGGTATATCGCTGGAAGGGAAAGACCCAGACCGCCACAGAGCACCTGCTGATCATCAAGACGAGGACGGCGGACTACCCCGCGGTCGAACGCCGGATCCGTGCGCTCCATCCCTACGAACTTCCCGAGGTCATAACGGTCCCAATCGTCGCCGGGCTGCCCGCATACCTCGCCTGGCTCGACAACCCGGACGGTACTCCATGATCAAGCGCCTACCCCTGCTGCTTCTGCTGGTCTCCGGCCTCGCGGCCGCGGCCGGTGAAGACGAGCTGCTCGAGCCCGATCAGGCGTTCGCGCTCACGACTCGGGCGGTCGATGCCTCGACCGTCGAGGCGAGCTGGCGCATCGCCCCCGGCTACTACCTTTATCGCGACAAGTTCAAGTTCGAGTCGCTCGACGAGCGCATGAAGCTCGGCGAACCGGTGATGCCGTCGGGAAAGCGCAAGGAGGACCCGTTCTTCGGCGCGACCGAGATCTACACGAAGGGTGTCTCGGTGCGACTTCCGGTGGAGGGCGCGGGCGGCATGACCGCGCGGCTGCGCATCACCGCGCAGGGATGCAACGAGCCGGTCGGCGTGTGCTACCCGCCCATCACGAAGGAGGTGGATGTCGCCCTCCCGGCGGCCGCGAGGCCGGCCACGGCGACGTCGCTGTCGGGCGTCCGCTCGCTCAAGGAGCTCAGCCGGACACTCGATGTAAACAGCGGCCAGCCGGAAGTCGTCGACCCGGAAAAGGCCTTTCTGGTCGACGTCGCTCCGATCGACTCGCAGACACTGCGCGCGCGCTTCACGATCGCCGACTGCTGCTACCTCTATCGCGACAAGACCAGCTTCGAGGTGGCCGGTGCCCGGCTCGGCGGCTACGAGCTGCCCAAGGGCAAGACGAAGAACGACGAGTTTTTCGGCGAGATGCAGGTGTACTACGACGGATTCGAGGTCCGCCTGCCGGTGGCCGGGCTCGCCCAGGGCGCGCCGGCCGTGCTCAAGGTCGGCTACCAGGGGTGCTCGGAGAAGGGTGTGGCGATCTGTTACCCGCCCGCCACGAAACAGTTCCAGTTGAGCGCGGTCAGCGGGACGATCGCGGTCGCGCCGCTCGGCGCGGCTTCGGGCGGCGCGCTGGCGGCGACACCGGCGACGTCCGCCGCGAGCGACATGCCCGGGGCTCCCGGCACGCCGGTGAGCAAGTACCTGCTCGCGATGCTCGCCGCGTTCGGAGTCGGACTGCTGCTGACCTTCACGCCCTGCGTGCTGCCGATGATTCCGATTCTCTCCAGCGTCATCGTGGGGTCCGCAGCCAACCGCAACATCACCAAGCTCGAGGGCGGGATGCTCTCGCTCGCCTACGTGCTCGGGACGGCGGTGACCTACACGACGGCCGGCGTCATCGCGGGAGCGACCGGCGAGCAGCTGCAGGCCTACTTCCAGAACCCGTGGATACTCGGCACCTTCGCCGCGCTCTTCCTGGTGTTGTCGCTCTCGATGTTCGGCTTCTACGAGCTGCAGATGCCTTCCTTCATTCAGAGCCATCTGCATCACCACTCGCACCACGTGCACTCCCGCTTCAAGCACCTCAAAGGCGGCGCATTCTTCGGTCTCTTCGGGATGGGTCTGCTGTCCGCGCTGATTGTCGGCGCCTGCGTCTCGCCGCTCTTCATATCGGCGCTCGGCGTGGCGATCGCCAACCGCGACCCGCTGCTCGGCGGTCTCATCATGTTCGCGATGGCGCTCGGCATGGGCGTGATCCTGATCGGCATCGGGGTCGGCGCGGGCTTCCTGCTGCCGAAAGCCGGTCCATGGATGAACAAGGTGAAGCAGGCGTTCGGCGTGCTTCTCATCGCCGTCGCGATCTACCTTCTCGGCTTCATTCCCGAGGTGCCGGTCCTGTTCCTGTGGGCGGCCCTTTTCATCGTGGTGGCGGTCTACCTCGGGGCCACCCAGAGCCTGCCGAAGGACGCGACCGGCCTGCAGTACCTCTGGAAGGGGGTGGGGACGCTGCTCCTGGTGTGGGGCGTGCTCGCGCTGATCGGAGGCATGGCCGGCAACCGCGACATCCTCTACCCGCTACCCGTCGCGCTGTACGGCCAGAGCGTCGCCGGAACGGGCCCCGCGCCCGCTCAGCCCCTCTTCCGGAGCGTGCGCACGGTCGACGAGCTGGAGGCAGGCCTGGTCGAGGCTCGGTCCGCGGGCAAGGGGGCCGTGCTCGACTACTACGCCACCTGGTGCACCGACTGCGTTCGCATGGAGAAATCGACTTTCCTCGATGCCCGCGTGCGCGAGGCGTTTTCGACCCGCTTCGTCGCCCTTCAGGCCGACGTGACGGATCCGAACGATCCCGCCGTGCGGGCGATGAAGCAGCGCTTCGGTGTCTTCGGGCCGCCGGCGATGCTGTTCTTCGGGCCGGACGGCGAGGAGCGCAAGGAGCTCCGCACCTACGGCTACAAGAACGCCGACGAGCTGCTCGCGCTGCTCGGGCGCGTCTGACGAGGCGCGCCCGCGCCGTGAAGCGCCACGCGCAGAGTATCGGCCTGGTCCTGGTCGGCGCGGCCGCGCTGGTCGCGGGGTTCTGGCTCGCGACCGAGCTGCGTCGCCCGGGCGAAGGCGCCGGACCGGCCGCGCTGAACTTCAGTCTGCCCGATCTCGAGGGACGCGCGCGTCAACTCGGCGAGTGGAAAGGAAAGACCGTGCTGCTCAATTTCTGGGCGACGTGGTGTCCGCCCTGCCGGGAGGAGATTCCGCTGTTCATCGACGCGCAGTCCCGCCTGGGCGGGCGCGGCGTACAGGTCATCGGCGTCGCGATCGATTCGCCGAAAGCGGTTGTGGCGTACGCCCGGGACATGAAAATCAACTATCCGGTGCTGGTCGGCAGCGCCGCGGCCATGAACCTTATGGACGCTTACGGGAACCGCGTCGGGTCTTTGCCTTATAGCGTGATCATCCGGCCGGACGGCCGGATCGCAAGCCGGAAGCTCGGGGCCTACGACCGCGAGGAGCTCGAAAAAGCCTTAACCGAGGCCTTTTCCCCGGTTTCGACGGGGAAAAGGTAGCGGCAACTGGCTTTTGCAGCGATCCTCGGCTATCGTGATGTAACTCCGCCCAACTTGCACCGCTCAGGGCGCAGGGACGACCCCGACAAAAATGCCCCAATAATCGATGGCCGAGCTACTCGTCCTGAACGGACCGAATCTCAATCTGCTCGGTGCCCGCGAACCGCAGCATTACGGTCGCACCACTCTCGCTGAGATCAACGATCGCCTCGCGCGGCAGGCGCAGGCGGCGGGGCATCGCGCCACCTTCTTCCAGAGCAACGCCGAGCACGAGCTGGTCGAGCGGGTGCAACAGGCCGCGGCCGCCGGCGTGGCGTTCATCATCATCAACCCGGCCGCCTTCACCCACACCAGTGTGGCCCTGCGGGACGCGCTCGCCGCGACCGGCATCCCGTTCATCGAGGTCCATCTCTCGAACGTGCATGCCCGGGAGCCGTTCCGGCGGCACTCCTATTTCTCGGATCTCGCTGCGGGCGTGATCTCGGGACTCGGCGCACAGGGCTACGAGCTCGCCCTCGCCGCCGTCATCGAAAAACTGAAAACTCAGGACCCCTGAATGGACATACGAAAAGTAAAAAAACTGATCGAAATGCTCGAGGAGTCGAGCCTGGCCGAAATCGAGATTCGGGAAGGAGAGGAATCGATCCGCATCAGTCGCGCGAGCTCGGCCGGTCAGACGAGCGTGACGGTCAGCCCCGGGCCGACGGCAACCGCGGCGGCGCCGGTGTCCGCCCCTCCGGTCACCGCCCCGGCCGCCGCGGAACGAGCCGAGCTGCCGGCCGGGCACGCGGTGACGTCGCCGATGGTCGGCACCTTCTACCGGGCGCCCAACCCGGACGCCAAGGCGTTCGTCGACGTGGGCAGCGAGGTCAAGGTCGGCGACGTGCTCTGCATCGTCGAAGCCATGAAGATGATGAACCAGATCGAGTCGGACAAGGCCGGCGTAGTGAAGGCCATCCTCAAGGAGAACGGCCAGCCGGTCGAGTACGGCGAGCCGCTGTTCATTATCGAATAACAAAACATGATGCCGCGGATCGTCGCTGACGAGCTCGGATAAAGAACGCTTCCGTTCGACTCGCTCGTCGTTCTCGATCGCGCCTGCGAAACCCTATGTTTGAAAAAATCGTCATTGCCAATCGCGGCGAGATCGCGCTGCGCATTCAGCGCGCGTGTCGCATGCTCGGCATCAAAACCGTCGCCCTGCATTCGGAGGCCGACCGCGACGCGAAGTACGTGCGCCTCGCGGACGAGTCGGTCTGCATCGGACCGGCGCGCGCGACCGACTCCTACCTGAATATTCCCGCCGTGATCAGCGCGGCGGAGGTCACGGACGCGCAGGCCATCCACCCCGGCTACGGGTTTCTCTCGGAAAACGCCGACTTCGCCGAGCGCGTGGAGCAGAGCGGCTTCGTGTTCATCGGCCCCCGCCCCGAGACGATTCGCCTTATGGGCGACAAGATTTCGGCCATCAAGGCGATGAAGCGGGCGGGCATCCCCTGCGTCCCGGGATCCGACGGGCCTCTGCCCAAGGACGACCGGGAGATTCACCGCCTCGCTGCGCACATCGGCTACCCCGTGATCATCAAGGCCGCGGGCGGCGGCGGCGGGCGCGGCATGCGGGTCGTGCACACGGCCTCGGCCCTGCTCAACGCGGTCTCCTTGACTCGCGGCGAGGCGAGCGCGGCGTTCAACAACGAAACGGTCTACATGGAGAAGTTCCTCGAGCATCCGCGGCACGTGGAGTTCCAGGTGCTCGCCGACGAGCACGGCAACGCCATTCATCTTGGCGAGCGCGACTGCTCGATGCAGCGGCGGCACCAGAAGGTAATCGAGGAATCGCCCGCGCCCGGTTTGCCGGAGAAATTCCGCACCCGGATCGGGGAGCGCTGCGCCGAAGCGTGCCGCAAGATCGGCTACCGCGGGGCGGGCACGTTCGAGTTCCTGTACCAGGACGGCGAGTTCTACTTCATCGAGATGAACACCCGCGTGCAGGTGGAGCATCCGGTGACCGAGATGGTCACCGGCGTCGACATCGTGAAGGAGCAGATCCTGATCGCGGCGGGCGAGAAGCTCTCCTACCGGCAGAGAGACATCACCTGGCGGGGGCACGCCATCGAGTGCCGCATCAACGCGGAGGATCCGGCGAAGTTCATTCCGTCGCCCGGGCGCATCACGCAGTATCACCCCCCCGGCGGCCCCGGGGTGCGGGTCGACTCGCACATCTACAACAACTACGTCGTGCCGCCCTACTACGACTCCATGATCGCCAAGCTCATCGCCTACGGCGAGACACGCGACATGGCGCTCGCGCGCATGCGCATCGCGCTGTCGGAGATGGTGGTCGACGGCATCAAGACCAACATCCCGCTGCATCAGGATCTCATGCACGACGCGAATTTCATCAGCGGCGGCGTGAACATCCACTACCTCGAGAAGAAGCTCGGCTTGAAGTAGCTGCGGTCACTTCCCCCGGGCGTGTATCCTAGCGCCGCGTGTCCTGGCTCAAGCTCATACTGCCCGCCGACCGCGACAGCGCGTCGCTCCTTGCGGACGCGCTGGCCGCGAGCGGCGCCATCTCGGTCACCATCGAAGCGGCCGAGGAGACGCCCGTGCTTCAGGCCGCGCTCGAGGAGGTTCCGTTATGGTCGAGGAACCGCGTCATCGGCCTCTTCCCGGAACACGTGGACGTCGCGGGCGTGATGCGCGAGATCCGCGCAAGCACGGCGCTCCCCGTGGCCGAGCCCGAGATCGATCTCCTGCCCGACGCCAACTGGGCGTTTGCCTGGATGGCCCACTACAAGCCGTTCGAGGTCGTCCCCGGACTCTGGGTCTGCCCGACCTGGATGAGCCCGCCGCGGCCCGAGGCGGTGACGATCCTGCTCGACCCGGGCCTCGCCTTCGGCACCGGCGAGCACCCCACCACGGCCCTCTGCCTGGAATGGCTGCTTCAACAGGACCTCGCCGGCAGGACGGTGCTCGACTACGGCTGCGGCTCGGGGATACTCGCGATCGCCGCGCTCAAGCGCGGGGCAGCCGCGGCCATCGGCGTGGACATCGACCCACAGGCGCTCGTCGTCGCTCGCGAGAACGCGGTGCGCAACAAGGTGGACGATCGCTTTCGGGCGCTCCTTCCGGACGAGCTACCCGAGGACTTTCGTGCGGACGCGGTGGTCGCGAACATTCTGGCCAATGCGCTCGTCGCGCTCGCGCCGCGGCTGGCGACTGCAACGAAACCGGAGGGGCGCCTCGCGCTGAGCGGTATCCTCAAGGAGCAGGCGGAGGATGTGCGCGCCGCATATGCCGGCGAATTCGAACTCGAAAGGCGTGATCGCTCCTCCTGGGTGCTGCTGGCCGGGCGGCGGCGCTTGCGGAGCTGACGGATGTATACGCGCTGCCCGGAGTGCCGCACGGTCTTCAAGGTGACACTTGCGCAGCTCAAGGCGCGCGACGGCATCGTGCGCTGCGGCCGCTGTACGCACGTGTTCCGCGCCGACCAGCACCTCTACGCCCTGCCGGGATGGCGGCGGGAGCCGGCGGCACCGCCCGTCACGCAGGACTCGCCGGAAATCGCGCCGGTATCGCCGCGACCGGTCGCGACGCGGGCGGCGCCGACGGCGCGACCGGCCACCGAAATACCCGTGGTATCGGAGCTTTCGCTCTTCCAGCCGGGGCAACGCCGTGTGCCCACGGCCGTCTGGGCGCTCGGCAACCTGCTCCTCCTCATCGCTCTCGCGGGGCAGTTCGCCTACTTCTATCGCGACGAGCTCGCCACCAGCGCGGAGCTGCGCCCCTACGTCGCAAGGTTCTGCGGATTCGTCGGTTGCGAACTCGTCGCCCACGCCCGAGCGTTTCCCCCGGAGCTCGTGGAGACGACCATCGCTCCCCATCCGCGCTACGCAAACGCACTGCGCATACGCGCCGTCTTCGTCAATCGCACGGACCGCCCGCAGCCCTTTCCACTGATGGAGGTTTCTCTCACCGACAGCTCCGGCACGCTGCTTGCACGGCGCACGTTCGCCGCAGCCGACTATCTCGATGCGTCCGCCACCGAAAGTGACGCAATGCCCCCGAATGTCATGTTCAACGCCTTGCTGGAAGTGACCAATCCCGACGAGCGCGCCGCCGGTTACGAGGTGCAGCTGCTTCCGCCGTAACGCGGATTGCATTTCGCTTTCGTTTTTTGTTTTCCTCGACGCTCCGCGGATTTTTTTGTCAAGCATGACGACATCGCTTGCGCGACGTGCGACGCGCGGACCCGCTCATCGCGTCCCCCTTCCCCCCGTCTGAAGTTTGTGGTTATGATTTCGCCCCCGCCGCGCCCAAACAGGTAGAGAAAGAATCCGACATGAGAATCGGAGGCTTTACACTCAAGAACAATCTCTTTCTCGCCCCCATGGCCGGTGTCACCGACCGTCCTTTCCGTCAGCTCTGCAAGCGCCTCGGCGCCGCCATGGCGGCGTCGGAAATGGTGTCGTCGAATTCGCTCCTCTGGGGCAGCGAAAAGACGCTGCGGCGCGCGGACCACGCGGGCGAGGACGAGCCGCGCGCCGTGCAGATCGCCGGCGCCGATCCCGCGATGATGGCGGAGGCCGCGCGCATCAACGTCGAGCGCGGCGCGCAGATCATCGACATCAACATGGGCTGCCCGGCGAAGAAGGTGTGCAATGTCATGGCCGGCTCGGCGCTGTTGCGCGACGAGCCACTCGTCGCGCGGATCCTGAAGGCCGTCGTCGGCGCGGTGGATGTGCCCGTCACGCTCAAGATCCGCACCGGCTGGGATCGCAACCACCGCAACGGCGTGACGGTCGCGCGTCTGGCCGAAGATTGCGGCGCACAAGCCCTCGCGGTGCATGGGCGCACGCGCAGCGACCTCTTCATGGGCGAGGCCGAGTACGACACGATCGCGGCGATCAAGGCGGCGGTGACGATTCCCGTGATCGCAAACGGCGACATCGACTCGCCGGCGAAGGCGGCCCGCGTCCTTGCGCACACGCAGGCCGACGGAATCATGATCGGCCGTGCCGCGCAGGGAAATCCCTGGATTTTCCGGGAAATCGACCACTACCTGAGCACGGGCCAGGAGCTGCCCCCGCCTCCGGTCGAGGAGGTGCGCGACACCCTGCTCGGGCACCTGCATAACCTCTACGACTTCTACGGCGAGCACACCGGCGTACGCGTCGCGCGCAAGCACATCTCCTGGTACAGCAAGGGGCTGGTCGGCGGCGCGGCGTTCCGTAATCGGGTGAACCGCGTCGAGACGGTCGCGGAACAGATCCATCTCGTTCGCGAGTTCTTCGATCGCCAGGCGCGGGCGCTGGGGATGGCGGCATGAAAGAGCGAAAGGTGCTGCTGTCGACGTGCGTGAAGAACTCGCTCGAACGCTATTTCCACGACCTGAACGGAGAGAAGACGACGGACGTCTACGACATGGTGATGACGGAGGTCGAGCGTCCGCTCCTCGAGATCGTGATGCGCCACGTCAAGAGCAACCAGTGCCGCGCGGCCGAACTGCTCGGCATCAACCGCAACACGCTTCGGAAAAAGCTGAAGCAGTACAAGCTGAACTGAAGCGAGTGGCTGGTGAAGGGTGAAGTGTCGCCAGTCACGGGAACGGGTCACCCGTCATTAGCTAGCTAGCATGGCCGCCATCCAGCGCGCGCTGATCAGCGTTTCCGACAAGACCGGTCTCGTCGAGCTCGCGCAGGGACTGGCCGAGCTGGGCGTGGAAATCCTCTCGACCGGCGGTACCGCACGCCTTCTGGCTCAGCACGGCGTCTCGGTGACGGAGGTAGCGACGCATACCGGCTTTCCGGAGATGCTGGACGGGCGCGTGAAGACGCTGCACCCGCGCGTGCACGCCGGGATACTCGCGCGGCGCGACGACGCCGCGCACATGCAGGCGTTGCGGGATCACGGTATCCCGCCCATCGATCTCGTCGTCGTCAACCTCTACCCCTTCGAACAGACGGTAATGCGGCCGGGTTGCGAGCTGGCGGAGGCGATCGAGAACATCGACATCGGCGGTCCTACGTTGCTGCGCGCCGCCGCGAAGAACCACGAGGCGGTCACCGTACTCGTCGATCCCGGCGATTATGCCGGCGTGCTCGAGGAGCTGCGTGCGAGCGGGGGCAGCGCCAGCGCCGCCACCCGATTCCGGCTGGCCGTGAAGGTGTACGAGCATACCGCCCGCTACGACGGCGCGATCGCCAACTACCTGGGGCGCCTCGGCCCGGGCGGCAAGACGGTCGATTTCCCGCGCACGCTCAATCTTCAGTTCGAGCATGCGATGCCGATGCGCTACGGCGAGAACCCCCATCAGCGGGCCGCGTTCTATGTCGAGCGCGCACCCGGGGAAGCGTGCATCGCGACCGCGCGTCAGCTCCAGGGCAAGGAGCTTTCGTTCAACAACATCGCCGATGCCGACAGCGCGCTCGAGTGCGTCAAGTCGTTCGACGAGCCGGCGTGCGTGATCGTCAAGCACGCCAACCCCTGCGGGGTCGCGATCGCCGACGGCCTGCTCGAGGCGTACCGTCACGCCTATATCACGGATCCCACGTCGGCCTTCGGCGGCATCATCGCCTTCAATCGCCCGCTGGACCCGGTGACCGCAAAGGAGATCCTCGACCGCCAGTTTGTCGAGGTGATCATCGCGCCGCAGGTCGACGCCGCCGCCCGCACGGCGCTCGCGGCCAAGTCCAACGTGCGCGTGCTGGAGTGCGGTGCGTGGCCGCGCGAACGGCCCGCGGGCCTGGATTTCAAGCGCGTCGTCGGCGGCCTGCTCGTGCAGGACCGGGATAACGGCATGGTGCGGTCGGCCGATCTCAAGGTCGTGACGAAACGCGCCCCGAGTGAGCGCGAGTTGCGCGACCTGCTGTTCGCGTGGAAGGTGGTCAAGTTCGTGAAGTCGAATGCGATCGTCTACTGCAAGGAAGGCCGCACCATCGGCGTGGGCGCGGGCCAGATGAGTCGCGTCTACAGCGCGCGCATAGCCTCGATCAAGGCGACCGACGCGGGCCTCGAGGTGCGCGGGAGC
Organism: Sulfurifustis variabilis; assembly: GCF_002355415.1. Lineage (GTDB taxonomy): Bacteria > Pseudomonadota > Gammaproteobacteria > Acidiferrobacterales > Sulfurifustaceae > Sulfurifustis > Sulfurifustis variabilis. Next base: position 3,873,471 of record NZ_AP014936.1, read on the forward strand.
GTGATGGCGTCGGACGCCTTCTTCCCGTTCCGCGACGGTCTCGATCAGGCCGCGGAAGTGGGTGTGACGGCCGTGATTCAGCCGGGCGGTTCGGTGCGCGACGCGGAGGTCATCGCGGCGGCCGATCAGCACGGCATCGCGATGGTGTTCACCGGCATGCGCCATTTCCGGCACTGATCCCGTGCGCCTGGCCGTCGCCGACTCGGACGCCGACATCGCGCGCTGCCAGCCGGTGATGTTGGAGCTGCGGCCGCACTTGGCGGATCGGGATTTCGTCGCGATCGTGCGGCGTCAGCAGGCCGCGGGTTATCGGCTGGCCTATCTCGAAGACGGCGGCGCGGTGCGCTCGGTGGCCGGCTATCGCTTCATGGATACGCTGTGCTGCGGCAGGATTCTTTACGTGGACGATCTCGTGACGCGCGCCGCAGACCGCTCGGCCGGCTACGGCGGCCGACTGTTCGACTGGCTCCTGGAGCAGGCGCGCGCGGAGCGCTGCGATGAATTCCACCTGGATTCGGGTGTGCAGCGTTTCGACGCTCATCGGTTTTACGTGTGTCGCGGCATGAACATCGTCTGGCACCACTTCAGCCTGAAACTGAAATAGCGATGGCACTGAGTGTCCTCATCGTCGGCGGCGGCGGGCGTGAGCACGCCTTCGCATGGAAGATCGCGCAGTCGGCGCGCGTCGGACGCATCTGGGTCGCGCCGGGAAACGCCGGTACCGCGCGCGAACCGAAGTGCGAAAACGTGGCGATCGGCGCGGAAGACGTCGAGTCCCTCCTCGAGTTTGCCCGGCGGCGGAAGGTCGACCTGACCGTGGTCGGTCCCGAAGCGCCGCTGGTGGCCGGAATCGTGGACCGCTTCAACGCGGCCGGCCTGCGCTGCTTCGGGCCGAGCGCACGGGCGGCGCGCCTCGAGGGTTCGAAAGCCTATGCCAAGGACTTCCTCGCGCGCTACCGGATCCCGACCGCCGGGTACGGCACGTTCGAACGCACGGACGAAGCGATCGGCTTTATCCGGCAGCTCGGTGCCCCGGTCGTGGTCAAGGCCGACGGGCTCGCCGCCGGCAAGGGCGTGATCGTCGCCCAGACCGAGGACGAGGCCGTCGCCGCCGTTCGTGACATGCTCGAGGCCCGCACCTTCGGCGCGGCCGGCGCCCGGGTCGTGATCGAGGAGTTCCTCGAAGGCGAGGAGGCGAGCTTCATCGCGATGATCGACGGGACTCACGTGCTCGCACTCGCGACCTCCCAGGACCACAAGCGTGCGCTCGACGGCGATCGCGGCCCGAACACCGGCGGCATGGGGGCCTACTCGCCGGCGCCGGTGGTTACGGCGGAACTGCACGCGCGCGTGTTGCGCGAGGTCATGGAGCCGACCGTGCGCGGGCTGCAGGCGGAGGGCGAGCACTATGTGGGTTTTCTCTACGCCGGCCTCATGATCGCCGCGGACGGCACGCCGCGGGTGCTGGAGTTCAACTGCCGCTTCGGCGATCCGGAAACGCAGCCCGTACTGATGCGCCTGCGCTCGGATCTCGTCGATCTCATCCTGGCCGCGCTCGAAGGACGGCTCGACGGCATCGACGTTCGATGGGACTCGCGCGTGGCGCTCGGTGTGGTCATGGCCGCCGGCGGATATCCGGGTACTTATAATAAGGGCGACGCCATCGCCGGGCTGCCGGCCGACGACGCGGGAGACGTGAAGGTTTTCCACGCGGGCACGGCCGAGCGCGACGGCAAGGTCCTGACGAGCGGCGGGCGCGTGTTGTGCGTCACCGCACTGGGCGCTACAGTGGCCGCCGCCCAGGCGCGTGCGTACGAGGTCGTCCGTCGCATCCGGTGGCGCGACGTGCATTACCGCACCGACATCGGTTACCGCGCCATCGCCCGCACCGGTTCCTGATATCGGAAGACAGAGCCATGCCCAAACCGTTCGTTGCCATCCTGATGGGTTCGGACTCGGATCTCGAGACCATGCAGCACGCCGTCGCCGTGCTCGACAAGCTCGGCATCGCGCGCGAGGTCAACGTGCTCTCCGCGCATCGCACCCCCGACGCCACCCACGCGTACGTGAAGGACGCCGACAAGCGCGGCTGCGCGGCGTTCATCGCCGCCGCCGGCATGGCGGCCCACCTCGCCGGCACGGTCGCCGCGCTCACGCTCAAGCCCGTGATCGGCGTCCCGATGAAGGGCGGCACGCTCGATGGGCTCGACGCGCTGCTGTCCACCGTCCAGATGCCGGGCGGCATCCCCGTCGCCACGGTCGCGATCGGCTCGGCCGGGGCGAAGAACGCGGCCTGGCTCGCCGCGCAGATGCTCGCGCTCGGCGATCCGGACCTGGCATCGCGCCTCGCCGCCGAACGGCGGGCGAACGCCGCCGACGTCGCGGCCAAGAACGAGGCGGTCCGCAAGAAATTCGGAAACTGATGCGCGCGGGCGACATCGGCCGCGCGGCCCGGTTGATTCGCGCGGGCGGGGTCGTCGGTTATGCCACCGAGTACTGCTTCGGCCTCGGCTGCGATCCCATGAACCGGTCCGCGGTGATGCGCCTGTTGCGGATCAAGCGCCGGGCGCCCGGCAAAGGCCTGATCCTGATCGCGGCGTCGCCGGACCAGCTCGGCCCGTACGTATCCGACATCCCGCCTCACGTCGCCGCAAGCTGGCCCGGCCCCCACACGTGGCTGGTGCCTCCGCGTCGAACGGTCCCCGGCTGGCTCACGGGCGGGAGCGAGCGCATCGCGCTGCGGATTACGGCGCACCCGCAGGCCGCGGCGCTCTGTCGCGCGGCCGGGATGGCGATCACCTCGACCAGCGCCAACCGCTCCGGCCAGCATCCCGCGCGCAGCTACCGGGAGGCGGTGCGCCGGCTGGGCGCGGACGTCGACTACGTGCTCCCGGGAATGGTCGGAGAGGCAGGCGCACCGACGGAAATCCGCGATGCCGTCACCGGCGAACTCGTGCGGCCGGGCTAGATGAAACCGACGCCGTGACGCCCGAAATCGAACCTGTCAGGACATACCTGCTCGACTTGCAGGACCGCATCTGCGCGGCCCTGGAGGCCGAGGACGGTTCGGCCCGATTCCGCGAGGACGCCTGGGAGCGGCCGGGCGGCGGGGGCGGGCGCACGCGCGTGCTCGCGGACGGCGCGATCATCGAGCAGGGCGGCGTCAATTTCTCCCACGTACACGGGCCCGGGCTTCCCGCATCCGCCACCGCGCATCGCCCCGAGCTCGCCGGGCGGTCGTTCGAGGCGCTCGGCGTGTCGCTGGTCATCCATCCACGCAACCCGTACGTGCCCACGTCGCACATGAACGTGCGCTATCTCCAGGCCGAGAAACCGGGCGCGGAGACGGTGTGGTGGTTTGGCGGCGGGTTCGACCTCACGCCGTATTACGGCTTCGAAGAGGACTGCGTCCATTGGCATCGGACGGCCAAGGCGGGGTGCGACCCGTTCGGTCCCGACCTGTATGCACGCTTCAAGAAGTGGTGCGACGACTACTTCTTCCTCAAACACAGAGGCGAGCCGCGCGGCATCGGCGGGCTCTTCTTCGACGACTACAACGAATCGGGCTTTGCGCACGCGTTCGGCTTCATGCGGAGCGTCGGGGACCATTACCTGCGCGCGTACCTGCCGATCGTGCAGCGGCGCAAGCACATGCCATACGGGGAACGCGAGCGCGACTTCCAGCTCTATCGGCGCGGACGCTACGTGGAGTTCAACCTGGTTTACGACCGAGGCACGCTCTTCGGGCTGCAGTCGGGGGGACGCACCGAGTCGATCCTGATGTCGCTCCCGCCGCTGGTGAAATGGCGGTACGACTGGCGTCCCGCCCCCGGGACACCGGAGGCGCGGCTCTACGACGTCTTCCTCCAGCCGCGCGACTGGCTCGCCACTGGCTAGTCGGACATCACGGCCGGCGAGTATCGCCAGAGCCGGAAGAGACCGCCGGCGAGCCTCCGCGCAGCACACCCGTACGGCTTCGCTCAGAGCACCGCTCCCTGCGACGATTGGCGACAGCGGTCGACCCGGCCATACTAGGCGGATGCCGGGGCCTTCGCCTTCAACGCCGTGACGACCGGGAACGACGAGCGCATGCCCGAGCACGAGCAACCTACCTTGCGGCTGGTGCCGTTGCCGGCGGACACCAACGCGGGTGGCGACATTTTCGGCGGCTGGATCATGGCGAACGTGGACATCGCCGGCTCGATACCTGCGGCCCGCCGGGCCGGAGGGCGTATCGTGACCGTGGCCGTCAACGCCTTTCACTTCAAGAAGCCGGTCTTCGTGAGCGATCTCGTGAGCTTTTACGCGAACGTGGTGCGCGTGGGGAAGACCTCGATCACGGTGGACGTGAAGGTCTATGCCGAGCGCGGCTGGCATTCGAAGAATCCGGGCGAGGTGGTGATGGTGACGGAGGCGACGCTGACTTACGTTGCGATCGACTCGCAGGGCCGCAAACGACCGGTCCCGCCCGAAGCGAAGACCGGGGGCTGAGCGATCAGAGCGGGCGACGCGGCGCTCTCCGACTCTCTCTCCGGCTCGAACCCTCATCGGGTCGTCGTGGACAACCGGCGCCGGCGCCACTACCCTCGGATCGATGAACCGAAGAAGCTGGCTGGGACTCGCTGCCGCATCGATCGCGGGTTTACTGACCCCTGCCACCGCATTTTCCGCGGAACGCCTGCTCCTGGTGCTCGGCGGAACCGGGGCAAGCGGCAAGTCCGTGCGCATCGAGGTGCGCGCAAAACCCGGCATCCAGGTCGCGAAGGTCGTGGAGGCGTCCGCGCGCTGGCACGTGCTGCCGGGCGAGACCGTCGACACAAAAGATCCGCCCGGGCTCCGCGTTGTCGATCTCTACTCGGGCACGTCCCGGTCGCCGGAGCTGGTCGCCCGCATCCTGGTCCGTTACTTCGGCTCGGCGGGCAAGTGGGTCCCGCACTACCAGATGACGGAGGAGCCGGCGGTCGTCCGCCGCGAGGGGCGGTGGGCGCCGGTGATGATCGGCCAGGGAATGCCGGGGCTGATCGTACAGCACGGCGGCACGCTGCCGAACGCAAACGGCTTCTTCCCGCGCATCGAGTTCAGCATCACGACCGGCCCGCTCGCCGTGGGCGCCTGGCTGGTTCGCTAGCTATTTCCCGCGCGCCCGGGCGGCCTCGAGGAAAGGGGTCATGAGGTCCATGGGAAGCGGAAAGACGATGGTCGAACTCCGCTCGTTGGCGATGCCCGAGAGCGTCTGCAGGTAGCGGAGCTGCAGCGCCTGCGGGCTCTTGCTGATGAGATCGGCCGCCTGCACCAGCTTCTCCGCCGCCTGGAACTCGCCCTCGGCGTGGATGATCTTCGCGCGGCGCGTGCGCTCGGCCTCCGCCTGCTGCGCGATGGCGCGCACCATGGTCTGGTCGATGTCGACGTGCTTGATTTCGACGCTCGAGACCTTGATGCCCCAGGCGTCGGTGGAGGCGTCGAGGATCTGCTGGATGTCGCTGTTGAGCTTGTCGCGCTCCGCCAGCATCTCGTCGAGCTCGTGCTTGCCGAGCACGGAACGCAACGTCGTCTGCGCGAGCTGGCTCGTCGCCGAGTAGAAGTCTTCGACCTGGATGATGGCGCGCTGCGGGTCGATGACGCGGAAGTAGATCACCGCGTTCACCTTGACCGAAACGTTGTCGCGCGAGATGACGTCCTGCGGCGGCACGTCCATCACGATCGTGCGCAGATCCACCTTCACGACCTGCTGCACGCCGGGAATGATGATCACCAGGCCCGGCCCCTTCACTTTCCAGAAGCGCCCGAGCATGAACACCACGCCGCGCTCGTACTCGCGAAAGATCCTGATCGCGGAGAACAGGATGAGCGCCAGTACGGCGACGACAAACCCCGAGGAGATGAATTGCATATCAGCGGCCCTCCATATCGAGCGGTTCCACGGTCAACGTCAGACCTTCCATTCCCACAACCCTTATTCTTTGGCCTTTCTTGAGCGGGACATGGGTGCGCGCCTGCCACTCCTCGCTGTGCACGCGCACGCGGCCGCGCTCCCTGAACGCCTCCAGGACCTCGCCCGTCTCGCCGATCATCTGCTCCTTGCCGCTCACGACCACGCGCTTGCGGGCGCGGAGCGCGAGGGTGACGACGCCGATGAAGATCGCGCTCGACATGAGGGCGACCGCGGCGATCAGCTGCCAGGCGACGTCGTAACCCGGCACCTCGGTGTCGAGCAGGATGATCGAGCCGACCACCATCGCGATCACGCCGCCGATCCCGAGCGCGCCGAAGCTCGGCATGAAGACCTCGCCCACCATGAAGGCGATGCCGAGGAGAATCAGAGCGAGCCCGGCGTAGTTGACCGGGAGCACCTGGAACGCGTAGAGCGCGAGCAGCAGGCAGATGCCGCCGATCACGCCCGGCACCACGTAACCCGGGTTCCAGAGCTCGAAGAAGATGCCGTAGATGCCGAGCATCATCAGGATGTAGGCGACGTTGGGGTCGGTGATGATCGAGAGCAGCTTGTTGCGCCAGTCGGGCTCCACCGACTCGATGGCGGCGCCCTTGGTCGCGATCCGGACGTCCTTGCCCTGCACATTGACTTTGCGACCCTCGGCCTTCTTGACGAGGTCGGCGAGGTCTACGGCGATGAAATCGGCCACGTTCTGCCGCACCGCTTCGTCGGAATGCAGCGAGGCCGCCTCACGCACCGCCTTCTCGGCCCACTCCACGTTGCGCCCGCGCATTTGCGCGAGCCCGCGGATGTACGCGATGGCGTCGTTCAGTGCCTTGCGGCTCATTGCGTCGTCGCCGAGGCCCGGGCGCTCGGGCTCGGCATCGTCCTTGGAGCCTTTGTCCTTCTCGCCGTCCTTGCCCTTCGCCTTGTCGCGCCCGTCGTCGCGCGGGCGCTCGTCACCCGGTGCGGGGCCGGGCCCGCCGATGCGCACGGGCGTCGCCGCGCCGAGGTTCGTCGCCGGGGCCATCGCGGCGACGTGGGACGAATAGAATATGTACGTGCCCGCGCTCGCGGCCCGTGCGCCGGATGGCGCCACGTAAGTCGCCACCGGCACGGGCGACGCGATGATGTCCTTGATGATGTCGCGCATCGCCGTGTCGAGGCCCCCGGGCGTATCCATCTGCAGCACGACGAGGCTCGCCTTGGCCGCCTTCGCGCGTTCCAGACCCCGGTGCACGTAGTCCGCCGTCGCCGGCCCGATCGCGCCCTTGACGGTAAGAAGGTATACCTTTGGCGTCGCGGTCTCGGGCGGCGCGCCCTGCCGCCCCGCATCCTGACCGATTACCAGGAACGGCCACAGCACCAGCAACGCGAAGAAGCCGAGGCGGCGCAGCCGCCGGCTCCCGTCGCCGCCCCGGCCGCGCCCCGTGAAAGTGCCGTCACTCATCGGGACACCATACCAGAGATTCCGCGCGGGCGAGAATAAACCACGGCGGTTCGGGGAGTTACCGACGCGAAGGTCTCGGGGCTTCGCGCTCAGCGGCTCGCCAGAAAGCTCAGGAGAAAATCGAGCGCCTCGAAGCGGTTGTAGGCCTCCTGCACGCCGCGCCCCCACACCGTGGGTCCGTGGTCACGCACGAGGAGCGCGCTGATCGCCGGGCGTCGCCGCGAGAAGCGCGAGCGTACCTCGCGCGCGATGCGCGCCACGTCCGGCTGATTCTCGAAGAGCGCGAGCTCCGCCTTGGGATGCTGTTCCCAGATCTCGAACGCCTTCACCATCTCGAGGCCGGGCAGACGGAGGGTCTTGGGCCGACCCTTGAGTCGCGCGGTCGCGAGGCAGGCAACCACGGTATGCCCGTGGAGGCAGGCGCGCGCCTGGGGGTCGAGCGCATAGATAGCCGCGTGAATTCCGGTCTCCGCCGAAGGCGCGAGCCCCGCGCGGCCGCGCTCGACCACGCCGCCATCGGCGACCCGTACCAGCAGGAAATCGTCTTCACCGAGGCTGCCCTTCGGCAACCCGCTCGCGGTGATCCAGAAGTGGGCGTCGTCAGCGCGCGCGGACAGGTTGCCTGCCGTACCCCCCATCCAGCCACGCGCGTGGAAGTCGCGTGCGATGCCGGCCAGCGCGGTCCGCGGTGGGAGGTCATCGAACGAGTTGGCCATCTAGGGCGGGACGGCCGTGGTAGCCCGCAGTTGCACGCGAAGACCGATTGGCCGCTGCCGCTTGATCGGGTTCGTACGCGGTTCTAGGCGATCGCGCGCTGGCGTTCCGTGTACACCGGCGCCCATCCGGACGTGTCGATGAAGTAACGCACGGCCTTGATGCGCTTGGAGTCGCGCATCTCGAACCAGTGCTCGGCGTTGGCGGGCACATTGATGTAGTCGCCGGCCGAGACCTCGAGGAGGAACTGACCGCCGTCGGGCTCGACGAAGCCGAAGAACCCGCGGCCCGCGACGATATAGCGCACCTCGTCGTCCGTATGGAAATGCACCTTGTCGAACTTCGCGAGCATGTCCGCGAGGCCCGGGACGTCCTCGTGGATGACGATGAGGTCGCGCGTCGTATAGCCCTTCGTGCGCTGAAGCTCCTCGAACCGGTTTTGCACGAAACCGAGCAGCTCTTCCTTTTCCGCGTCGCTCAGGGCCTTCTTCTCCAGCAGCGCGCGCGCCCGGGCGCCGCCCGGGGCGGGCCAGGCGTTGAGCGCGATGCCCAATCGGGCGAGGCGGCCTTGAATGCGCTCGAAGTCGGTGGTCTCGGTGCCGTCGGAAGCGATGATGCGGGCCATGGTCTACTCCTCTCCTCCGATGCGCCCCGACCCGGGGCGAACACAGATAGTTACCCGACCGCGGGTGTCTCGAATCCGCGTCGGGCAAGGGCGCGCCGACGTGGCCGCTCCGCCGCCGGCGGGATGTCCGGCTCGGGCTGCCTGGCGGGCTCCCTGGGCTCCACTTTCGCGAACGGCGCCGCTGCGGGCGCCCGATCGCGGGGCGGCCGTTCCCGCCGTCCGCCGCGTTCACGCGCCCCGCGCTCGGTCCGATCGCGCCGAGGACCGCGCCGCTCCTCGCGCTCGCGCCGCTCGCCGCGCGCGGGCGGCGACAGGGTCGGCAGCAGCTCGGGCGTGATCTTGCCGACCGGCAGCTTGTGCCCGATATACGCCTCGATGTCGGGGAGCGCAAACACGTAGCGTTCGCACGCGAAGCTCACCGCGTCGCCGCTCTTCCCGGCGCGCGCCGTGCGACCGATGCGATGCACGTAGTCTTCGGCGTTTTGCGGGAGGTCGAAGTTGAAGACGTGGGAGACGTCGGGGATGTGCAGGCCTCGCGCCGCGACGTCGGTCGCCACCATGATCGGCAGCCGACCCTCCATGAAGTCCTGCAGCAGTCGCAGGCGCATATTCTGGGGAACGTCGCCCGAGAGTACCTCGGCCAGGAAACCGTTCGCCTTCAACCAGCCGACCAGGCGGTCCGCCATGTCCTTCGTGTTGACGAACACCAGGCTGCGCGTCGGGTCCATGTGCCGCAGCAGTCCGACGAGGAGCGGGATCTTCTCCTCGAGCGCCGTGTGATACAGGACCTGCTCGACCTTGTCGGCGGTGCGCTTGTCCGGCTCGATGCGGATGAACTGCGGGTTGTTCATGTGCTCGTAGGCGAGCTCCGTCACGCGGTAGGAAAGCGTCGCCGAGAACAGCATGTTGAGGCGCTTGTCGGGATCCGGCATCCGGCGCAGCAGAAAGCGGATGTCCTTGATGAAGCCGAGATCGAACATGCGGTCGGCCTCGTCGAGCACCATGACCTGGATCGCCCGCAGGTCGAACACATGCTGCTTGAAATAGTCGATGATGCGTCCAGGCGTCCCGATCAGCACGTCCACGCCGGCCTGGAGGTCCTGCCGCTGCTGTTCGTAGCCCGTGCCCCCGAATACGAGGCAGAGCTTGAGCCCCGCCTGCGCGCCGAGCGCCTCCGCGTCCTTGTGGATCTGCACGGCGAGCTCGCGCGTGGGCGCGAGCACGATCGCACGCGGCTGCGTCCCCGTGCGCTCCGGCGCTGCCGGCATCGTGAGCAGACGGTTGAACAGCGCGAGCAGGAACGCCGCGGTCTTTCCGGTCCCCGTCTGCGCCTGCCCGGCGACGTCCTGGCCCGCGAGGGCGAGCGGGAGGGTCTGGGCCTGGATCGGGGTACAGTATTCGAACCCCGCCTGACGCACCCCCTGCATCAGCGGCTCGGGCAGATTGAGGCGGGAGAAGGTCTGGTCGGTAAGGTGATGTTCGCTCATTCGCTTCGCGCACAAAGCATATCAATATGGTAGTGGCATTAACAGATCAGCCGCGCGCCAAGTCCCCTTGCATCAGGCCGGCTATTTCGCTCAAATAGCGCGGTCCAACGATAACTTCACGCGACCCCAGCCTCGGCCGCTTCAGGCCGGTTCCAACGACGGAGACGCACCCCATGAGTCAAGGCATTGTCACCGTGACGGACGACAGTTTCGAGGAAGAGGTGCTGAAGAGCTCCGGTCCGGTGCTGGTCGATTACTGGGCCGAGTGGTGCGGACCCTGCAAGATGATTGCGCCGGTCCTGGAAGAGATCGCCCGCGACTATGCCGGGCGGGTGAAGATCGCGAAGCTCAATATCGACGAGAACCCCTCCACTCCGCCCAAGTACGGCATCCGTGGCATCCCTACCCTGATGCTGTTCAAGAACGGCGCGGTCGAGGCGACCAAGGTCGGCGCCGTCTCCAAGTCGCAACTCTCCGCCTTTCTCGACGGCAACCTCTAGCCCTTCGCCGTGGGCAAGCGCCGACGCTTGCACTGGACGACCCGCCGAACTGGTGTTAATGTTTTTGATGAAAGCGGCAACGCTTCCCTTAACACGTCCTACTCCTTTCTGACCCTTTGCTTCGTCCCCCCGCTTCCGGCGGCGGGTTGCTTCAGGACCCGTGTGCCTGAAAGCGGTGGAGTCCTATGATCCCGACCCTGATGAACCTCTCTGAGCTCAAGAAGAAGCCCGCGACCGAGCTCGCCGAGATGGCGAGCCACCTCGACCTCGAAGGCGGCAGCCGCCTGCGCAAGCAAGACCTGATCTTCGCCATCCTCAAGGCCCAGGCCAAGAAGGGCGAGGACATTGTCGGCGAGGGCGTGGTCGAGATACTGCAGGACGGTTTCGGCTTCCTGCGTTCGGCGGACGCCAGCTACCTTGCGGGCCCCGACGACATTTACGTCTCCCCTTCCCAGATACGCCGCTTCAACCTGCGCACGGGCGACACCGTCAAGGGCTACATCCGTCCGCCCAAGGAGTCGGAGCGGTATTTCGCGCTGCTCAAGGTCGAGGAGATCAATTTCCAGTCGCCCGAGGAGGCCAAGAACAAGGTCCTCTTCGAGAACCTGACGCCGCTGCACCCGCAGGAGCGCATGAAGCTCGAGCGCGACAACGCGTCGAGCGAGAACCTGACCTCGCGCGTGATCGACCTGGTCGCGCCGATCGGCAAAGGGCAGCGCGGTCTCGTCGTTTCGCCGCCGAAGGCCGGCAAGACGGTGATGCTCCAGAACATCGCCCATTCGATCACGGCGAACAACCCGGACGTCTACCTCATCGTGCTGCTCATCGACGAGCGCCCGGAGGAAGTCACCGAGATGCAGCGCTCCGTGCGCGGCGAGGTGATCAGCTCGACCTTCGACGAGCCGGCGAGCCGGCACGTCCAGGTGGCCGAGATGGTGATCGAGAAAGCCAAGCGCCTGGTCGAGCACAAGAAGGATGTCGTCATCCTGCTCGATTCCATCACGCGCCTCGCGCGCGCCTACAACACGGTCGTGCCCGCTTCCGGCAAGGTGCTCACGGGCGGCGTAGACGCGAACGCCCTGCAGAAGCCCAAGCGCTTCTTCGGCGCGGCGCGCAACATCGAGGAGGGCGGCAGCCTCACCATCATCGCGACCGCCCTGATCGACACCGGCTCGAAAATGGACGACGTGATCTACGAGGAGTTCAAGGGCACCGGCAACATGGAGATTCATCTGGACCGCCGCCTGGCCGAGAAGCGCAGCTACCCTTCGATCAACATCAACCGCTCGGGCACGCGGCGCGAAGAGCTGCTTCTCGATCCGGTGGAGCTGCAGAAGATCTGGATTCTCAGAAAGCTGTTGCACCAGATGGACGAGCTCGAGGCGTCCGAATTCCTGCTCGAGAAGCTGCGCGCGACCAAGAACAATGCCGAGTTCTTCGACTCGATGAAGCGGTAAGCAAGGCCCTCCTCTGCCGCCGGGCATACCGGCGCACTTCCGCTTCCCCGGCCGGTCTTACAGTTTCAGAGTCGGCCGCCATGAAACGCATACCGCCGTTCCTCTTCGCCTTCATCGGTATCGCCGCCGCACACGCCGCCGAGGCGGAGGTCTGGGTGCGCGCCGAGCACCGCGGCGGGGAGGTCGTCTACCACTACGAAGTGCGTAACCGCGATGCGGGCAGGCTCGATCACTTCGCGCTCGGCTGCGACTGCCGTCGGCCCGCCCAGCCTGCCCTCGCCGCTCAGCTGGGCGTGCTCCCCGGAGCGACGACCCTCTCGGGCGACGACTATCTCGGACAGGTGCTCGCGGTGCCTCCGGGGGCGGTGACCGCACCGCCCGGGTGGCACGCGACCCTTCGGGTTCCGCCCGGGGAAAGGCGCTACTGGATCGAGTGGCGCACCTCCGATCAGGCCGCGGCCGTCCCCGCAAACCAGGGTTTGAAAGGGTTCTCGGTCGCTTTGCCGATGACGGATCGGGGTTTTCTTTCCGGCACCTTTCTTCTCGCCGACACGGCCGGGGAGCGGGTACGTAACGGACAGGTCCGGCCTTCCGATACCCGTCCACCCCACCTGTCGGTGCAGCTGCACCTCCGAGGCGCGGGCAATCCGGAGGGGTCGCTCTCCGTTGCAACGGACGTGAGCGTGAGCGACGACATCGATCCGGAGCCCGCCGTGCACCTCGAATCGTTTGCACGCGAGGGGTTGAAAGAGGGTGAGTCGGGGATCGGCCGCCTCTCGGTGACCTACCGGGCGACCGACGCCTCCGGAAACGTCAGCCGGGAGACGGCCGAAATCGCCCTGCCGGGTGCCCTTGCCGGCGTGGTTCGCTTGCCGGAAGGCGGGATTCTGCCCTAGACTACGCGCCCCTGACCGACCCACGCCCCCTCAGAGGTTAGCCATGAAGGCCGGCATTCACCCGGACTATAAAGAGATCACTGTCACCTGCGCCTGCGGGAACAGCTTCAAGACCCGCTCCACGGTCGGCCGCGACATGCACGTGGAAGTCTGCGCCAACTGCCATCCGTTCTACACGGGTAAACAGAAGATCATGGATACCGAGGGCCGGGTCGAGAAGTTCCGCCAGAAGTACGCCAAGAAGTAGCTTGGCCCGCGGTCCGAACCCGAGGGCGCTCCGATGGAGCGCCCTTTTCGTTTGGGCCCTGGCCCTCGCCTCTACGGCCTGGGCGGACGGCGAGACGGTCCGGGTCGCCCGGGTACTGGACGGAGACAGCCTGCTGCTCAGCGACGGCCGCCAGGTCCGTCTGATCGGCATCAACACACCGGAGTTCGGCCGTGATGGCGCCGCGCACCAGCCGGGCGCGGTCGAGGCGCGGGCGCGGACCGCGGCGCTTGCCGAGGGTCGCGAGATCGTTCTGGTCTTCGACGCGGAGCGGAAAGACCGCCACGGCCGCAGTCTCGCCTACGTCGTGCTGGAGGGCGGCCGGGAGCTGCAGGAATACCTCCTCGCCGAGGGTCTCGCGTGGTACGTGGCGATCCCCCCGAACCTCGCCCGGCTGTCCCGGTATCGGGAGCTCGAGCGGGCTGCGCGCGAAGCGCGCCGGGGCGTCTGGAGCGACCCGTCCTATCGCGCGGTCCCGGCTGTGCGACTGGCGCCGGGCGACACCGGGTTCCGACGCATCGAAGGCCGGGTCGAGCGGGTTCGCTATACGAAGCGGTTCGTACGCCTCGAACTGGGTGGCCGTACGAGCATCGTCGTGCCCCGCGAAGACTGGCGGTATTTCCCGCGCGCCCCGGAGACCTACGTGGGCCGCCGGCTGGTGGCCAGGGGCTGGGTGGGGGAGTATAAGGGTCTGCTGCGGTTGCGCATCTCGCACCCGGCAATGATCGAAGTCCTGCACTGATGCGTACGCTCGCTTTACTGGTCTTGTCCGTAGCCCTTGCCGGTTGCGCCACGAACCCGGTCAGCGGCTCCCCTGACTTCGTCCTGCTCTCCGAGAATCAGGAGATCGAGCTCGGGCGGGCGAACGACCCGAAGATACGGGCCCAGTTCGGGCTCTACGATGACCCCGAGCTTCAGGCCTACGTGCAGCGGGTCGGCGAGCGGCTGGCCGCCCAGAGCCATCGGCCGGACCTGATCTATCGGTTCGCCGTCCTGGACAGTCCGGACGTGAACGCGTTTGCCCTGCCGGGCGGCTACATCTACATCACGCGCGGAATCCTCGCCTACCTGCAGTCCGAGGCGGAGCTGGCGGCGGTCCTCGGGCACGAGATCGGCCATGTGACCGCCCGGCACAGCGTCAAGCAGTACAGCGCCGCGACGGCGGCGAGCGTGGCGGCCGCGATCTTTCTGCGGACGCAGGCGGGGCAGGACCTCTTCAACATCATCGGGAACGCGCTGATCAGCGGCTATGGGCGGGAGCACGAGCTCGAGTCGGACCGGCTGGGGGCGGAGTATCTGGCGCGCAGCGGCTACAACCCGAATGCCATGATCGAGGTGGTCGGGGTGCTCAAGAACCAGGAGGAGTTCGAGAAGGAGCGGGCGAAAGCCGAAGGGCGGGAGCCGCGCATCTATCATGGCGTTTTCGCGACGCACCCGAGCGCGGACACGCGGCTGCAGGAGGTGGTCGCCGAGGCGCGCAGGCATGCCGTGACCGACCAGCCGCGCCTCGGGCGCGACGAGTATCTGAAGCACCTGGACGGTCTCGTCTTCGGCGACAGCGCGAAAAGCGGGGTCCGGCACGGGGCGAGCTTCTATCACCGGGAGATGAATTTCGCCGTCACGTTTCCGGAGGGATGGCGGGTGGAAAACAGCCCGAGCGCGGTGACGGCTTTCGACGCGGGGCGGGACGCGGTTGTGCAGATGCGGGCCGAAGACCTGAACAAGCGCGGGACACCGCGCGACTATATGAAGACGCGCCTCAAGCTCGACGACATGAAGGACGAAAAGCCGGTACCGGGAATCGGTCTGCCTTCCCATAGCGGGATCGCCCGCCTCAGCACCCCGTTCGGCCGGCGCGACGCCCGCGTGGCGGTGGTCTTCCAGGGGAACCGCGCGTTCACGTTCTTCGGCGCGAGCAAGAAGGATCTGTCGGCGCACGATCCCGTGATCCTCGCGGTGGCCGCCAGCCTGCACCCCCTCACCGCGGAGGAGCAGCGGATCGCGGAGGGGCTGCGCATCCGGGTGGTGACGGCGGGGCCGAGGGACACCTTCGCCGGGCTGGCGAAGCGCTCGCCGGTCACGAACTACGCGGAATCCGTGCTTCGCCTCATCAACGATCGCTTCCCGGACGGGGAGCCGCGGAAGGGCGAGCTCGTCAAGATCATCGAATAAACTACGTATAACGTATTCAAGAGAGAACAATGGGCAAAGATCTCAAACAGGCCGCGCTCGATTACCACGCGCTGCCCACCCCGGGTAAGGTCCGGGTCATTCCCACGAAACCCTGCACGACGCAGCAGGAGCTCGCACTCGCGTACTCGCCGGGCGTCGCCGAACCCGTGCGCGCGATCGCGCGGGATCCGGAGGCCGTCTACCGCTACACCGCGAAGGGGAACCTCGTGGCGGTCATCACGAACGGCACCGCCGTCCTCGGCCTCGGCAAGGTCGGGGCGCTCGCCTCGAAGCCCGTCATGGAAGGAAAGGCGGTCCTCTTCAAGCACTTTGCGGACATCGACGTTTTCGACATCGAGGTGAGCGCCCCGTCGGTGGAGTCGTTCATCGAGACCGTGGCGAACATCGCGCCGACCTTCGGCGGCATCAATCTGGAGGACATCGGCGCGCCCGACTGTTTCGTGATCGAGCAGACCCTCGCCGAGCGGCTCGACATCCCGGTGTTCCACGACGACCAGCACGGCACCGCCGTCATCGTCGCCGCGGGGCTCCTCAACGCCGCCGAGCTTCAGGGCAAGCGCCTGGAGGACGCCAGGATTGTGTGTCTCGGGGCGGGCGCCGCCGGCATCGCCTCGATGCGGCTGCTCATCGCGCTCGGCGCGAAGCGCGAACGCATGTTGCTCGTCGACACGAAGGGGGTGGTGCACAAGGGCCGCTCCGATCTGTCCTCCTACAAGCGCGAGTTCGCGCAGGACACCGACCGCCGTACGCTGCTCGACGCTTTGCGCGATGCCGACGTATTCATCGGCGTTTCGGCGGCCGACCTCGTCACGCCGGACATGCTGAAGGCTATGGGGCCGCGCCCGGTCGTGTTCGCGCTCGCGAATCCGGACCCCGAGGTGCTGCCCGAGCTCGCGCACGCCACGCGCGGCGATCTCATCATGGCCACCGGGCGGACGGACTACCCGAACCAGATCAACAACGTGCTCGGCTTCCCCTACATCTTCCGCGGCGCCCTCGATGTCCGGGCGCGCCGGATCGACCAGGCAATGTGCCTTGCGGCCGTCCGCGCGGTGGCGTCCCTGGCGCGCGAGCCGGTGCCGCCCGAGGTGCTGCGCGCGTACCATCTCGACCGCCTTGAGTTCGGGCGCGACTACATCATCCCCAAGCCGCTCGACCCGCGGCTGCTCAAGGTCATCCCGGCCGCCGTCGCCCGTGCCGCGATCGAGAGCGGCGTTGCCCGGTCGAGCTACCCCGAGCACTACGCGAAGTACGGAACCTGAGCGCCGGGCGGCGCACCTAACCGGTACGGCGAGCGGCCGGGCCCGTGCCCCGGACGCGCCTGCCGCACGGCGGCGGGTCGCGCGGCAGGGACCTGCGGGGGCGGCTGCCTGCCGGTTGCCGACGCGGGGCTTTTTGAGCAACCTTCCTGAGACGAACCAACCACCGGGGATGGCGCCATGAAGAAGATCACGATCGTCGGGTCGGGACGGGTGGGGGAATCGACTGCCCACAACCTCGCCAAGGCCGAGCTCTGCCGTGAAATCATGCTCATCGATATCAAAGAGGGCATGCCGCAGGGAACGGCGCTCGACATCCAGGAGTCGGCCCCGATCTTCGAGTTCGACACCAAGCTCTCGGGCTCGAACGACCTCGCCGCCATGGCGGATTCGCAGATGGTGATCGTCACAGCCGGCGTGCCGCGCAAGCCGGGCATGTCGCGGTCGGACGTGCTCGACACCAATCTCGCGGTGATCGACGGCATCGTCGACGCGATGCTCAAGGTCGCGCCGCAGGCGATGCTGCTCATGGTCACCAACCCGGTGGACGTACTGACCTACGCGGTCGCGAAGCGCTCGCGGTGGCCGCGCAACCGCGTTTTCGGCATGGCCGGGGTGCTCGACTCCGCGCGCATGGCGAGCTTCATCGCGATGGAGACCGGCTTCTCGGTGAAGGACATCTCCGCCATGGTGCTCGGGGGTCACGGCGACACGATGGTTCCGATGACGCGCTACACCACGATCAACGGAATCCCGATCGCCCATTTCATGAGCGATGACAGGATCGAGCGGATCGTGAAACGAACGCGCGAAGGCGGCGCCGAGATTCTCTCGCTGCGCAAGACCGGCAGTGCCTACGACGCGCCCGCCGCGGCGGTCGCCTCGATGGTCGACGCCATCAGCCGCAATCGCCGCCAGATCCTCCCGGCGGTCGCGATGCTCGAGGGCGAATACGGGCTCGAGGACATCTGCATGGGCGTGCCGGTCGTGTTCGGGGAGCGGGGGCTCGAACGCGTGATCGAGCTGCCCCTGAGCGACGCCGAGGCCGAGGAGTTCCGCCGCTCGGCGGAGCACGTGCGCGCCGACCTCGCGCGCCTGCGCGGCTGAATTGTCCCCGGGCACGCCGCGGACCGTAGCCGACTGGATCGGCTGGGTCGAAGCGCGCTTTCTCGATGCCGGCCTCCACTTCGGCCACGGCACCGAGAGTGCGCTCGACGAGGCGGCCTGGCTCGTCGGTTCGGCCCTGGATCTCGCGCCCGATGAGCTCGAGGGCGCGCTGGGGCGGTACCCGACCACGGCACAACGCGCGCGCATCGAGGCGCTCGCCGCGGAACGCGTCGCGAAGCGCACGCCCCTCGCGTATCTGCTCAAGGAGGCGTGGTTCGCGGGCCGGCGTTACTACGTGGACGAGCGTGTCATCGTTCCGCGCTCGCACCTCGCCGAGTTCATCGGCGAGCGCTTTCAGCCGTGGATCGCGGCCGAACGCGTTCGCCGGGTGCTCGATCTCTGCACCGGCAGCGGCTGCATCGCGATCGCGGTCGCCCATGCCTTCCCGGACGCGCGCGTGGACGCGGTCGATATCTCCCCCGACGCGCTGGCGGTGGCCGCCGTCAACGTCGAGCGTCACCGCGTCGGCGATCGGGTCGCGCTTGTCCGCTCCGACCTGTACGCC
The DNA here is from genome assembly GCF_002355415.1 of Sulfurifustis variabilis. Lineage (GTDB taxonomy): Bacteria > Pseudomonadota > Gammaproteobacteria > Acidiferrobacterales > Sulfurifustaceae > Sulfurifustis > Sulfurifustis variabilis. Next base: position 3,891,921 of record NZ_AP014936.1, read on the forward strand.
GCGCTCGCCGGTCGGCGCTACGACGTGATCGTCTCGAACCCGCCCTACGTCCCCGCCTGGGAGATGCGGGAGCTGCCGGCGGAGTACCGGCATGAGCCGCGGATCGCGCTCGAGTCCGGCGACACCGGCCTGGAGACGGTGCTGCGGTTGCTCGCCGAAGCGCCGGAACACCTGGAGGCCGGCGGCATCCTGATCGCGGAGGTGGGCAACAGCTGCACCGCCCTGCAGGCGGCGTTGCCGGAGGTGCCGTTTCTCTGGCTTACGACGAAGAGCGGGGACGAGAGCGTGTTTTTGCTGACGGCGAAAGACCTCGCCGTCCACCGCGAAGCCTTCGCCCGGGCGACCGGGCGACCGGGCTAGGTCCCGCCCGCCGTCCGGAGATCGCGCCGGTACATCGCCTCGATCTCGGCGCGGAAGCGCCGTTCGATCTCGCCGCGCTTCACCTTCATGGTCGGCGTGAGCAGGCCGTTTTCGATGCTCCATGGCCCGACGATCCGCGCGACGTGGTGGATGCGCGTATAGCCGGGAAAGCCGTGGAGCTGGCGGTTGGCCCGCTCGCACAGCTCCGCCTCGCTCTCGACGGAGCTCACTGCGATCAGCCCGAGCTTGGGGCGACCCTCGCCCACGAGCATCACCTGCTCGAACGCCGGGTCCATGAGGATCGCCTGCTCGACATCGGTCGGCGATACCTTCTCGCCGTTCGAAAGAACGATCACGTCCTTCAGGCGCCCGGTAATGTAGAAGCGCCCGTCGCGCACGCGCCCGAGGTCGCCGGTATGGAACCAGCCGTCCTTGTCGATGACGGCCGCGGTCGCCTCGGGCTTGTTCCAGTAGCCGAGCATCAGGTTCGGGCCGCGCGCGAGTATCTCGCCGCTCTCGTCGAGGCGCATCTCGATTCCCTCGAGCGGTCGGCCGATCGACGCGGGGTCGTTATCGTGCTCGCGGTTGGCGCACAGTATCGGCGCGGTTTCCGTTAGGCCGTAGCCTTGAATGATGGGCAGGCCCAGACCGATGAAGACGCGCGCGAGATCCGGCGAAAACGCGGCGCCGCCGACGATAATGAGGCGGATGCGACCGCCGAGGCGGTGATACAGCTTCTTGGCGACGAGCGCCCGCAGCACCGGCCACAGCAGCCGGTCCATGGCGCCCGCCTTGCCCTGAAACCGCCGCCAGCCGACCTCGACCGACTTGTCGAACAGCCGCCGCTTCGGCGAACCGGCTGGCATCTGCTCCTGCATCCGCCCCCAGATGCGCTCGAAGATACGCGGGACGGCGATCAGCACCGTCGGCTGCTGCTCGCGGATATCGTCGGCCAGCACCGAGATCCCGCGCGCGTACACCGTCTGGCCGCCGCAGCAGATGGCGGTGTAGTAGCCGCAGGTGCGCTCGAACATGTGCGACAGCGGCAGGAAGGACACGAAACGATCGGAGGCGCGCGACGGAATCGCTTTCATCGCCGCGAGTACGTTGCTCAGGATGTTCTTGTGCGAGAGCATCACACCCTTCGGCCGTCCCGTCGTGCCCGACGTGTAGACGAGCGTCACGAGATCGTCGGCCCGCGCGGGCGAGCGTGCGGGCGCCGCTCCCTCGGGCGGCAGCCAGTGCTGCAGTGCGAGGGCCCGCGTGTCGTCGGGGGGAATGGCGTTGAGACAGACCACGCGCTCGATTGTCTTCGCCTGTTCGCGCATCGCGGGCCAGATGGCGCCGTTCTCGAGAAAAAGCACGCGCGCGCCCGCATCGTTGATGCAGAACGCCATGTTCTCCGGGCGGTCGTCGAAGTAGAGCGGCACGGTCACGAGGCCGAGCCCGATCGCCGCCTGATCGAACAGGACCCATTCCGTGCGGTTGCGCAGGCAGACGGCGACGCGGTCGCCCGGCCGCAGGTTTTCCTTGCGGAGCGCCGCCTGCCACCGTCCCACTTCGCGCCCCACTTCGCCCCAGGTCATGTCGACCCAGTTCTCGCCGGTGTACTGGCGATACGCGGGTGCATCCGGCGTCTCCGCGATGCGCGCCAGAAACAGGTCGGACAGATTCGAGTCGTCGGTGAGCTTCATGGGAGAATGAAGTTGACCGGGGCGAATCGCCCCGGTCATGTTGTGCGGCGTCAGAAGTTCCAGCGCGCCTGGGCGCTCAGGATGGTGGTGCTTGCCTCGTACTCGCCAACGAGATTGCCACGGAATCGATTCTCGTCCGTCGCCGCCAAAGTTGCGCTCTTGTTCACCTTCGCGTCCTCGATGCCGATGTATGTAAAAGCCGCATCGAAGCTCAAGCGCTCGGAGACCTTGTAACCTATCCCGAGAGAAATCCAACGACGATCCTCGTCAGGCAAGCGCGGCGTACGGACATCGGCGCTTGGGGTTGGCGTCTTGTCGAGCGCCACACCTGCGCGATAAATCCACGCACCGCCAGGGCTGTAGATTACGCCCGCCGAGTAACGGTTAACGTCCTCGAGATCAAGGGTAACTACCGAGTCTTGTTGATTGCTGTCGAATTCGATGCGCAACTCGGGCAGGTCACTCCAGTAGGTACGAGTAATGTCGGCCATGATCGCCCAAGCCGGATTAAGCTGCGTAAACGCACTGAGCGAGAGGGTCGCTGGCAACGTAACGTCCGACGAGGCGCCCGAATCGACGAGCCCGAGAGTGGACAAGGGCAGTACGGCTGCCGCACTGGCTGGAACCGTTATGTCGAAATCGCCTTCGACTGTGAAATCGAGCTTCGAGCGATAGTGGAGACCCAGGCGCGTGTTGTCCCGAACCTGCCACAGTAATCCAAGGTTGTAGCCCCAAGCATCGTCATCTGCCTCCACTTTGGCTTTTCCGTCATTCCCTGCCGGAGCCCCGCAGAAGCCGCCGCAAATGGTGCCGAAATCGACTGCTTGGGATAGTTCCGCGTCCAGCCTCTGCCAGTTGAGGCCAGCTCCGATAGAAAATATTTCATTGACGGTGTAGGCGATTGCAGGGTTGATATTGATCGTCCTGATCTCCGAGCGGTCCGCGTGATAGCGGCCCACCCAGTCGTTCTCATAGTCGGTAGCGAGACCAAAGGGCGCGTTGATGCCGATGCCGGTGCTGATTCCGTTACCGTACTGGTGCGAGAGATAGAGGTTGGGCACGAACGCCGACTCACCGGCATCTCCGCCGTCGCTGCCCGTGATCGGCGAGGGAATGGCCGTGCTCGCACTCCCGTTGAACTCGAGCGAAGGCTGTATGAAATGCCCGCCTACGACAAGCTGCGTGCCGGTCAGACGCGTGAGGCCGGCCGGGTTGTACCAGACCGTGCTCGCGTCCTCGGCGATGGCGGCGCCGCCGGCGAAGGCGTTGCCGAGACCGGCCGGGCTGTTCTCGGCAAGTTGGAAGAAGGCGGCGCGGACGGGGGCGGCGACGAACACGAGCGTTGCGGCGGTACCGGCGAGGATGGCGCGCGCGTACCGCGTTCGCGAAATGGTGGTTCGCATGAGACCTCTCCTGTTGGTTCTTGTTTACGGCGTCGACCGGCGCTCATGCGCCGCCATCGTCGCCGGATCAATCTAACCCCGGGCTCCCGGCCGTGCAAACACTCAACGCGCGCGCAGCTCCGGTCGCGACCAGCCGGCGTCCGGCGTGAAGCGATCGCCGTACTCCTGGGACAGCCGGTACAGGCTGTGGCCGATGCCCGTCTCCCCGAGGCTCTCGACGTACCGCATCGGGCCGCCGAGATACGGCGCGAAGCCGGTGCCGTAGACCATGCCCGCGTCCACGGCGTCCGGGTCCTTCACGACGCCTTCGCGCAGGCAGGCCATCGCCTCGTTCAAGAGCCTGAGGATGAGCCGCTCGGTGACGGGAACGTGTCCCCGCCGCTCCTTCCCGCGACGAGCGTGCTTCGACCTCCCCTTGCCCGTGTACCGGTAGAACCCCTCGCCGCTCTTCTTGCCGAGCCGTCCCTGTTCGACCAGCTCCCGCAGCCGGGCGGGTACGTCGATGTGGAGCGGGCCCGAGAGCATCTCGGCGACCGAAAGGCAGATATCGAGTCCCACCGTGTCCGACAGCTCGATCGGCCCCATCGGCATCCCGAACTCGACCGCGGCCCGATCGACCTCCTCGGGCGCCACGCCTTCCTCGACCAGGATCACGGCCTCGAGGAGATACGGCATCAGGATGCGGTTCACCAGAAAGCCGGGGCTGCTCTTGACGTCGAGCGGAAGGCGGTCGATGGCGGCGGTCCAGGCGCGCGCCCGGTCGAGCGCCGCCTCCGCACTCTGCTCGCCGCGCACGATCTCGACGAGCTGCATCTTTTCGACCGGGTTGAAGAAATGCAGGCCCACGAGCCGCGTGGGGTCGCGCAGCCCCTGGGCGAGGACCTCGAGCGGAATGCTCGAGGTGTTGGTGGCGAAGAGCGCGGTCGCGGGCGCGCGTTCCTCGATCATTCGGAAGAGCGCCTGCTTGGGTTCGATCTTCTCGACGATCGCCTCGATCACGAGTTCCGCCCGGCGCAGGCCGTGGCCCGCGAGGTCGGGCATCAGCCGGTCCATCGTCTCCTGCACCTGACGCGGGTCCTTGAGCCGCTTCTTGCAGAAAGCGCTGGCCCGCGCCATGGCACGGGCAAGTATCTCGGGCTTCTGATCCTGCAGGGTCACGACGAACCCCTTCGATGCGGCCCACATGGCGATGTCGGCCCCCATGGTCCCTGCCCCGACGACGTGCACACGCCGGATGTCGTGGGGGTGCTCGCGCCCGGCGCGCTTGAGCGCCTCGCCGAGCAGGAACACGTGCACCAGGTTTCGGCTCGTACGGCCCACGAGAAGCTCGCCGAGCGACTCGGCCTCGCGCTCTTGCGAGGCGTTCGATCTCCAGAGCTCGAGGATGCGGTACGGGGCCGGATAGTGATCGGGGTTCACCCTCGCGCGCACACGCTTCTCGAGCAGGCGCGACACCCAGGGGCGCACGGCCCCCAATCCGAGGAGGCCGTTGTAGCGCGCCGGCCGGCGCGGGGGCGGCCGCTTCTCCAGAAAGGACTGTCCGGCCTGGAGGAGATGACGCTCGGGGACCACGTCGTCGACGAGCCCGAGGCGGCGCGCCTCGCGCGCCGAGACCGTGCGGCCGGTGAGCATGAGATCGAGAGCCGCGAGATGGCCGATGAGCCGCGGGGCGCGGACGGTGCCGGCAAATCCCGGATGGATGCCGAGCTTCACCTCGGGCAGCCCGAGACGCGTCGCCGCGTCTTCGCGCCCGATGCGATACCGGCACGCGAGTGCGAGCTCGAGCCCCCCGCCGAGGCAGTAGCCGTGGATCAGGGCCACCGACGGGTAGGGCAACGCCTCCAGACGGTTGAAGATCTCCTGCGCAAGACGGGCAAGCCCTGCCGCCTGGGACGCGTCGCTCAAATGCTCGAACTCGCGGACGTCGGCGCCCACGACGAATCCGGAGGGCTTTCCGGAACGCAGAATCACTCCGCGCAGCGGCCGCCCGGCGATCTCGCTCAGGACCACGTCGAACTCGCGCAGCACCTCCTGCGACAGCGTGTTCGCCGACTGGCCCTCGACGTCGAGCGTGAGCAGCGCGAGCTGGCGTTCGGCGTCCGCCGCAACCAGCCGTCCGGCGCTGTCTACGGCGCCGAGCTCGATGCGCCAGTGCCGGAACGCCGGCGCAGACGCGTCGACCGCGGCCGCGGCTTTCGGTTCGGCGCTCATGCGGCCGCTCCCCCGACGCGCACGAGCATCGCGCCCCCCTGGCCGCCACCGATGCACAACGTCGCTATCCCGAGCCCGCCGCCCTTTCGCTGAAGCGACTTGGCGAGGTGCAGCACGAGCCGTGCCCCGCTTGCGCCGACCGGGTGGCCGGAGGCGACCGCACCGCCCTCCGGGTTGAGACGTTCGGGGTCCATGGCGCCAAGCGGCCGGTCCAGTCCGAGCTCCCGCTTCGCGTAGTCCGCGCTGTCCCACGCCGCCTGGCAGGCCAGCACCTGGGCGGCGAAGGCCTCGTTGAGCTCCATCTGAGCGAGGTCGGCCATCTTGACGCCGCGCGCGGCCAGCAGGCGGGCGACCGCATGCACCGGTCCGAGGCCCATCTGACTCGGATCGACACCGGCCCACGCGTGGCCGAGCAGCTCGGCCAGAACCGGCAGCCGGTACCGCGCGACCGCTTCCTCGCTCGCGAGCACGACCATGGCCGCGCCGTCGGTCACCTGGGAGCTGTTGCCCGAAGTGACGGACCCGTACTTGCGATCGAAGACGGGCCTGAGCTTCCCGAGCTGCTCGAGGTCCGTGTCCCGCCGCAGGCCCGTGTCCTCGGTATGGAACTTGCCGCCCGGCTCGTAGAGCGTCTCGACCTCATCCGCAAGCAGTCCCGCGTCGAACGCCGCGGCGAGCCTCTGGTGACTGCGCAGCGCGTAGGTGTCCTGCGCCTCGCGGGAGATCGCGAACCGGTGGGCGAGCACCTCGGCCGTCTGGCCCATCGAGAGCTTGACGAGTGGGTCCGTGAGGCCGAGGAGGAGCGTGTACACGGGCTGCAGGTGCGACGGCCGAAAGCGCGCGATCGCCTTCATGCGCCCGCCCAGACCCTTCGCGCGCATGACGCCGCCGAGCCACCGCGCCATCGCGACGTTCCACTGGATCGGCGACCGGCTCATGGCCTCGGTGCCGCCGGCGATCATCAGGTGGGCCTCGCCCAGCGCGATGCGCTCGGCCGCCGTCGCGATCGCCTGCAGGCCCGAAGCGCAGTTGCGCTGCACGGTCTGCGCGGGGACGTGTCGGCCGCAGCCCAGGCGCAGCGCGATAATGCGCCCGACGTTGGCCTCGTCGGGCGCCGGGATCACGCAGCCGACGATCACCTCGTCGACCTCGTCCGGCCCGAACGGCATGCGTGCTAGGAGCGGCCGCCCGGCCGCGACCGCGAGATCGGCTGCGCTGAAGGCACCGGGCTCGCCTCGCACCTTGAGAAAGGGCGTGCGCGCGCCGTCGACCAGGAAAACCGGCTTTGCTGACATGTCTCCTCCTGTCCGCTTGCGCCGTCAGAACTGCGACGGCGCGAAGGCATCCACCATGATGACGGCCCGGCGCGCGATCCGGGCCTCGCGCACGAGGTTCGCCTCCTCCTCGGAAATCAGACCCTGGGCGCGAGCCGCCTCGAGCACGGCGTCCGGGTTGAGAACCCCTTCGCCCTCACCGACCCCCTGGAGTTTACGCTCGATCGACTCCGCGGCGACCACCAGAGGCAGCGCGTGCTCGATTCGGCCCACCGCCGATTCGCGATCGCCAGGCACGAATATGCCCGCGGTGAGACGGTCGCGCGCGGCGGAGGGCGCGAGCAGAAGCCGGCCCACGTCGGCGCCGAGTCGGTCCGAGGGCGGCCTGGCGCGCGGTCCGAACGGGAAGATCACGAGGCGCGCGATGGCGGCGACGAGACGGCTCGGAAAATTGCGCAGCAGCCCGACGAGCGCCTGCTCCGTCCGGTAAATCGTGTCCTCGCAAGCCCAGGCGAGCAAAGGCAGGTCCTCTGCCGGCCGGCCGTGGTCCTCGAAACGCTTGACGGCGGCGGACCCGAGATACAGCAGGCTCAGCGCGTCGGCGAGCCGACCCGAGAGTTTCTCGCGCCGTTTGAGCGAGCCGCCGAGCGTGGCGATCGCGAGCTCGGAGGCGAAGGCGAAGGCGGCGCTCAGCCGATGAAGCTGCCCGGCATAGCGGCGCGCCGGTCCGCGCACGGCGATGAAGGCGAGGCGGCCGCCGGTGAGCGAAAGCCACAACGCCCGCGCGAACCGGCTGATGAAGAAACCGATGTGGCCGAAGAGCGCGCGGTCGAAGTCGACGCGACCGCGCTCGGTATCCGCGCTCGCGACCGCCTGCACTTCTTTGAAAAGATAAGGGTGACATCGGATGGCACCCTGTCCATATATGATGAGCGAGCGCGTGAGGATGTTCGCGCCCTCGACCGTGATGCTGATCGGCAGCCCCTGATAGCCTCGGCCCATGAAGTTACGCGGTCCGAGACAGATGCCCGAACCGCCCTGGATGTCCATCGCGTCGTTGACCACCAGGCGCATGCGCTCGGTCAGATGGTATTTGACGATCGCCGAGACCACCGCCGGCTGCTCGCCGAGGTCGATTCCCGCAACCGTCAGCGTGCGCGCGGCATCCATGAGATAGGTCTGGCCCGCGATGCGCGCGAGCACCTCCTCCACACCCTCGAATCGGCCGATCGGCACCTTGAACTGCCTGCGTACGCGCGCGTAGGCGCCGGTCGCGCGCGAGGCGAGCTTCCCGGAACCGGTGCTGAGCGCCGGCAGCGAGATGCCGCGGCCGACCGCGAGCCGCTCGACGAGCATGCGCCAGCCCTGGCCGATGTAGTCCTTGCCGCCGATGATCCATTCGAGCGGCACGAACACGTCGCGGCCGCTGTTCGGGCCGTTCTGGAAAGGAATGTCGAGCGGATTGTGCCGCTCGCCGATCACGACCCCCGGCGTCGTCGTCGGGATGAGCGCGAGCGTGATACCGCGTTCGACCTCGCCGCCGAGCAGGCGCTCGGGATCGTAGAGCTTGAAGGCGAGACCGAGCACGGTCGCCACCGGGCCGAGGGTGATGTAGCGCTTTTCCCAGGTGAGCCGGATGCCGATCACCTCCCGACCTTCGAACTGCCCGCGCGCCACGATGCCGTAGTCGGGCATCGCGCTCGCGTCGCTGCCCGCCTCCGGGCCCGTCAAGGCGAAGCACGGGATCTCCTCGCCGCGGGCCAGGCGCGGCAGGTAGTAGTCCTTCTGCGCGTCGGTGCCGTAGTGCAGCAGCAGTTCCGCCGGGCCGAGCGAGTTGGGGACCATGACGGTGACGGCGGCGGTGACGCTCCGGCTGGCGAGCTTCATCACCACCTCCGAGTGCGCGAGGGCGGAGAACTCGAGGCCGTCGTAACGCTTCGGAATGATCATGCCGAAAAAGCGGTGGCGCTTGAGGAAGGCCCAGACCTCGGGCGGGAGGTCCCGCCGGACGTGGGTGATGTCCCAGTCGTCGACCAGGCGGCAGAGCTCCTCGACCGGTCCGTCGAGGAACGCACGTTCCTCCGGCGTGAGCTTTGGCGGCGGCACCGAGAGCAACCGCTTCCAGTGCGGCCGGCCGCCGAAAAGCTCCCCTTCCCACCATACCGTTCCCGCCTCGAGCGCTTCTCGCTCGGTCGAGGACATCGGCGGGACCACCTTGCGAAAGCGGGGATACAGACGGTCGCTGATCAGGCGCCGGCGAACAGGAGGAACCGCGAAGATCGCCCCGATGACCAGCAGCACAACCCACGCTATCGCCAGGGGGACGCTCAAGGACGCCTGGCTGACGGTGACGACGCCGAGGGCCAGCGCGACGATCAGAAGCCAGACGGTGAGGGGCGCATTCGCAAAGGCGAGAACCCAGGCCCCGATGATCGTCAGCGCAATGTATGCGTATGCCACGGCTGCTCCCCAAAGCCCTTTGGAATCGACCCTGTTCGGTCAATCGCCGGCGGGTATCCTCCTTAGACGACTTTAATGCAATCCCTCAACGAAATCTAAGCATCTGAAATTACGGGCCGAAGGAATGGGGGTATATCTTTTCAATGCTTTGAATCTATGATCAGCAACCGATTGAGGGAATGCCCGCATGGCCGGCGTAAGCCGCGACCGGGCGGGTCGCGGGAGCAAAATCATGTACATGCACAGCGTTGGCCACTCGCGGATCATCAGCACGGGGATGTATCTCCCGCCGGAGCGGCTCTCTTCGAGAGAGCTCATGGAGATGTTCCGATCGCGGGAGCGATTTGGACTCCCCTACGAGTGGCTCGAGCGCACCACCGGCATCCGCGAGCGGCGCTTCGCGCCGCCCGATTTCAAATCCTCGGAGATGGCCGTCGCGGCGGCCCGCGAGGCGCTGGAACTCGGCGAGGTCTCGCCGTCCCAGATCGACGCGATCATTTACTGCGGGGTGCTCCGCGACCACGTCGAGCCCGCCACGGCACACGTGGTCCAGGACAAGATCGGCGCGCGCAATGCCATCGCCTTCGACGTCTCGAACGCCTGCCTCGGGTTCATGAACGGCATGCATTTGATGGACGCGCTGATCGCCACCGGCCAGGCCAGGCGGGGTCTCGTCGTAACGGGCGAGCGAGGCAACCACTACATCCGCAAGGCGCTCCGGGTGCTTGCGGAACTGCCGGACAACGGCGATTTCAGCGACCTGGCCGCCGCCCTCACCCTGGGTGACGCAGGGGCCGCGGCCGTCATGGGTCCCAAGCTCGACCCGGAGACCGGCATCAAGGGCTTCGTTGTACAGTCGCAGGGACAGCACAACGGGCTGTGCGTGTGCGGGGACAACGGTGAGGACACGCATCTGGTCACCAAAATCACGGAGATCGTGAGGGAGACCACGAGGCTGGTGGGCCCGTTGTACCAGGCCCTCATGCATGAGCACCTCGGGTGGCAACCCTCGGAGCTGAGTCGCTATATCCCCCATCAGGTCGGATTGCGCTCCGTGCGCAAGCACGCCGAGGTGGCCCAAGTCCCGCTGGAAATCATCCCGATTACGGTCGATTACCTCGGAAACATCATTTCGGCCACCATACCTGTAAATATCTCGTTGTTAATGAAGGATAAAAAGCTAACCAACGGGGAAAGGATCTATCTTTCCGGGACGGGCAGCGGGATCAGCATCGCCCAGGCCGCCATGGTATGGGACGCCGCCTGACCCTAGCCCGACCCCTGGTTGGCACGATTTCTGAAATACTTCGGGACATCTGCTACTTCTTGTAAACAAGGCTTGAAAACGGCGAGGGAACGGAACCCCCATGGAACACAACTGGATACTGTTGAGCCTGCCCGCGGTCATCGCCCTCGGGATGAAGATCATTCTGATGGTCTACGCGGGGTACTCCACCATCCGTACCAGGCAGACCCGGGTCTTCCTTCTCCTGCTCTTTGTCCTGGCCGTCCACAACGTCACCGAGATCATGGTGTTCTTTCATGGACGAGAGGGCATACCGCTTTTCGACGCGTTCGCGTACTTCGCCGTCGCCACGGTCGCGCTCGCGGTCTTCGTGCACGTTGCGCTTTCGCTCGCTCTGGACAACGACCCCGTCCGGCGGCCGCGCGGCTATTCCTGGGCACTCGTCGGGCTCTACGGTTACATGGTCGTGCTCGAGGTCCTGCTCCTCGGCACCGACCTGCTGATCACCGGCTTCGCGCCGCTGGGGTACAGCTACTACCGGCTTCCCGGCCCGCTTTACATACTATTTGAGTTCTACGCCGTTTCGGCCTTCGTCGCGGTCATCACGCTGCTCATCTACGGCTCCATGAGGCAGCAGTTGCGGCAGCGTCGCCTCCAGTGCCAGTACATGCTGCTCGGCACGTCGCCGATGGCGCTGCTGGTCGTGGCGAACATCGTCCTGATGCACTACGGCAGCAACTGGCTCAACACCCCGGTCACGTTCCCGATTGCGGCGACCTTCTTCCTGGCCGTGACGACGTACGCGGTTCATCAGCATCGCCTGTTCGACATCCAGTTCTTCATCCCGTGGTCGAAGATCCGGAAGCGCAAGACCGCGTTCTACGGCCGCATCCGCTCGATGATCGCGGAGATTGCCGACCTCGTTTCGGTCAACCAGGCAATCGAGCGTCTGGCGGAAACCCTTCGTTGCCCCGTTGCGCTTCTGGGCGGGCCGCGCCCGGTCCTCGCCGCCGCGGGAGCGAGGCAGATGGCCGGGATTTCGATCGATCGTCTGCGCCACATCGATCACATCGTGGTCGCGAACGAGATCGCCGACAGCCGTCCGGACACCTACGCGCTCATGCGCCAGCACGGGATCGCCGCCATCGTGCCTTTCTACCCGCACAGCCAGAATGCCTCCAGCTGGCTGCTGCTCGGCGATTCCTTCAGCGAGCACGTTTACACGCCGCTCGACTTCCGCCTGGTTGAAGAGCTGTTCGACAAGATGGCGGAGCTGTTTCTCGACAAGCTCCTCACCATGCGGACGCAGCTCGCCGACGCACAGCGCCAGATCGAAACGCTGGAACATCGCCTGCAGACGCTGGAAGCGGCACTGGCGTCGACCCGGCAGCGCGTCGATATGCTGAGTCAGGAAAACACCCGGCTGCTGCGCGAGCAGCCGGCCGACAGCCTGCTCGAGGCTGCCGCCCGCACTCGCACCATGTCGGCCGTTACCTTGCTTGGGCGCGACAAGGAGATGCTCAAGCGTCTGCGCAGCCACTTCCCGCAGATGGAGCATTTCGCCGGCCCGGAGTCGGCGAGCTTCCGACGCCAACCGCCTGCCGACCTGCTGATATGCGGTTTGGATTCGGAATCGTCCGCGCTCGAGCGACGGCTGCTCGCCGTACTGACGAGCGAGAGCAGACCAAGGGCGGTTCTCTTCTACGGCGATCGCGCGCGCGATTTCGCCTTCGAACAGCGTCAGGAGCTCCGGTCTGTGCCCGTGGAGGTCTTGCCCCCGCATACGAGCGACGAGGCACTGGCTCGCAAGGCCCAGGCGCTGATCGAGCTCGGTCACGCCGTCCACGCGACCGGAACGGACTACCCGCTGATGGGCAGGAGCGCGGCCTTCGAGGCGCTGATGGGAGAGGCGAGACGCGCGGCCGGCCTGCTCGATCCGGTGTTCATCAAGAGCGACGACGCGGGTGAGGCGATCGCCCTCGCCCACTACATGCATCGCCACGGAGACAGCCGCCATGCTTTCGTCACCGTGCGCGTGGCGCTGCTGGGCGACGAACCCGAGAGCGGCATCGAAGCCCTGCGCGGCTTGATCGATCAGGCGCGCGGGGGGACGTTGATGATCGACAACCTCTGCGCCCTGCCGAACGCGTTATGGGACGAGATCGTGAGCCGGACCGAAGGACTTTCGCAGGTCAGACTGGTCGCGGCGGGCCGGCCGGAGAGCGGCCGGAGTCCGGAGCAGCTGATGCGGCCCTTCCGCCCCCTCCTGCTGGAGATCCCGGGCTTGCGCGACCGCCGTGGCGACATTCCGCTGATGGTTCACTTCTTTACCCTGCAGTTCAATCTGCAGAGCCGCACGCCGCGGTACCTGACGCAGTCCGAGACGGACGAGCTCCTGGGCAGTCAGTTCCCCGTCGACCTGTCCGCGCTCCGGGCCGCGATATATGCGCGGCTCATGTCGGCGGAGAGAACGCCCTCGAGCGAGCCCGAGGTCGAGCTCGCCAAGCAGGACCGCTCGCTGGACGAATACGTGGCGGAGTTCGAGGCGAGGTTGATCGAGCAAACGCTCAAGCGCTGCGGCGGAAACAAGTCGAAGGCCGCCCGGCTCCTGGGGCTTCGCCCCAACACGCTGCACTACAAGCTGGAACGGTACGGGTTGTCGGGGCGGAAAAGCTAGAGCCCGCCCGTGCTGACGGAGCCAGGACCGACGGCCCGGCCGGCGACGACGTCCGGGTGCGTCCGGTAGGAGAAAGCGGCGCCGGCGATGGCACACGCCAGGTTTTCCCCCCACGCCTGCACCTGCGGGCGAAAACCCACGTCGCACCAGTACCGTTCGCCGCCCTCGAAGCAGCCGCACAGGAAATGCACGCCCTTGGGCAGCAGGGACATCGCGGCGGCAACGTCCCTCGTGTAGGGCAAACAGCCGCCGGGGCCGTTCGGGTGCGCCAGGAACCGCTCGATCAGCATGTCGCCCTTCACCCCCGGGTGACGCAGCTGGCGCAGGACCTCCTCGCGATATTCGGAATTCATCGGGCTCGCTCTCGCAGGCTTCGATCGGGGCCTACTTTGTTATAGCTCACGCCGCCGCAGTTTGCGGGGTGTCCGCCTCTCGGCTATCACTTAGGACACGCGGAAAGAAATCGCGGCGAGGGGAAGAATCCGTGAAAGTGTTGATCGGGGTTGCGCTTTTGCTCGGCGCGACGGCGTCCCACTATACCTATGCGAGCTACAACTCACTACCCCGGTCCAATGCCGCCGCACTGGGCATGGCCGATGCGAACGTGGCCTTGGCAGACGGCCCTTCGGCGCAGATCATCAATCCGGCGAACCTGCTGGGCCCCGATACCCCTGCTTCCGGCTGGGAGGCCGGTGCGCTCTTCGGGCGTGTCGACATGGACCTGGCCCCGGACGCCCGGCTCCCGAACACCCTTTCTGCCGAAACGGGCTATCCCGTCATTCCGTTCCTGGCGCTCGGCTTTGCCCGTTCCGAACGGCTCGCGGTCGGTTTCGCGGTCGACTCGCCTTTCGGGGTGGCGCTCGAGTGGCCCGACCATGCGTTCGAAACCAACCTCGGACCGCCGGGGGCGCAGGATGTCGCCCGCGAGGCGGAGATCACGGTGGTGCGCGCCGGACCGGCGATAGCCTGGCGGGCCGGCGATCGTCTCGACCTCGGTGCGCGCGTGTTTTACCAGTACGTCGAGGCACGCGATGTGAGCGACATCGGCGGTGCCGAAGGCGACGGCCGTTCGATCGGGGCGCAGCTCGGTCTTGTTTATCGTTCGGGCGGCTACGCGCTCGGTGCCGCGTACACCCACCGCACGCATACGGAGATCGATGGGCAGACGAGACGTATCGGCGAACCTTCGGAAATGCACGGCAGGGCGGACATCCACGTGCCGGCCCGGCTGCAGGTCGGCGTAGCGCTCGAGGTGCGCCCGAACATGTGGTGGGAGGTCGATCTCGACTGGCTCGGCTGGTCGTACATCGACGAGTTGACCATCGTTCGCGACGACGGAAGCATTCTCAATTTTGGCCGCAACGCTCGCCATTTCGACGATGCCCTGTCCGTCAGAACGGGTGCGCGCTGGAAGATCAGGGGCGACCGGGTCGTCTACGCAGGCATCGCCTACGACCCCTCGCCGGTCGATGAGCGCGACGCGGCGCCGACGATCAATAATCTTTCGATGACGCGGGTCGGGTTCGGGATGGGTTTCCTCTTGCGGAGCGGCTTGCGGCTCGATCTCGCCTACCAGTACGTGCGTGGACATTCGCGACGGGTCACCGACACCGTCCAGGACGACATCCCGGGGCTCGGCGACACGGGCCTGTTCGAGGGCACGTATCGAAGCGAGAGCCACGTCCTGGGCGTGACGCTCGGCGGGTCCTTCTGACGCTGAGTCAGATCTCGACCATCTCGAAGTCGCTTTTCGCCGCGCCGCACTCAGGGCACTTCCAGTTCTCCGGAATATCCTCCCAGGGGGTACCCGGCGCGATGCCCTCCTCGGGCAAGCCCTTGTCCTCCTCGTAGATAAAACCGCACACGACGCACATGTAGGCCTTCATCGATCCTCGCATCAAGAGTGACTCCGGCCCGTCGCGCCGGATTCCGAACAAATGGTACCGGGAAAGCGCCGCGGAAAAGGGCGGCGCCGGCATTCTCCCATCCCAGGCGAAATGGTGAAACCGGAACTGCAGCGGTAGAATCACCGGTTTTCCGGCCGGCAGCGAATGGACCGTCGTCCCGCGGTGGTGTTGCTCAATCTGGGAGGACCCGATTCCCTCGGGGCGGTGCGGCCGTTCCTGTACAACCTCTTCGCCGACCCGGACATCTTCAAGTTTCCGCTCGGCGCGGTGCTGCAGAAACCGCTGGCCGCGCTGATCGCCTGGAGGCGGGCGCCCGAGGCCGCCAAAGGCTACGCGGCGATCGGCGGCAAGTCGCCGCTGCTCGAGAACACCCTCGTTCAGGCGCAGGCCCTGCAGCACGCCCTTGCCGACGAGGAAGACAAGCTGGCGCGTGTCGCGGGAACCCGCCGCGCGCTCCCGGCCGGATCGGACAACGCCCCGCTTGCCGACGTGCACGTCTGTATGCGCTACTGGCACCCGATGGCGCCCGAGGTCGTCGGCCGGCTGAAGGCCGCGGGGTACACGCGCGTCGTCCTGCTGCCCCTCTACCCGCAATATTCCGTCACCACCACGGGCAGCTCGTACAACGATTTTCGTCGCGCGTGCGAGCGGGCTTCGTACCGTCCCGAGCTCCGCCTGATCCGCGAGTGGTACGACGACGCGGACTATCATCAGGCGATCGTCGACTCGATCGAGAACGAGATGTCCCGCTTTCCTGTCCCGGATCCCGAGCGCATCGAGCTGCTCTTTTCGGCGCACGGCTTGCCGAAAAAAGTCGTGGACGCGGGCGATCCCTATCGGGACCACATCGAAGCCACGTACGCGGCGGTACGCTCGCGTCTCGGCTGGCCGCACGTCGCCCTCTGCTATCAGAGTCGCGTCGGACCGCTCGAATGGCTGCGGCCGTACACCGACGATGTCATCCGCGAAAAGGCGGCCGCGGGCACGAAGCAGATGCTCGTCTATCCGATTGCGTTCGTCTCGGACCATGTCGAGACGCTGTTCGAGCTCGGTATCACGTATGCCGAGCTCGCGCGCAAGCGCGGCATCGCGCACTACCGTGTCGCGCCCGCGCTCAATGCCCACCCGCTTCTCATTCGCGCGCTTGCGCGGCGAGTGCGCGAGGCGCTCGCCTGATGCGAACGGCTCCTCCGGTCGTCCTTGTCTTCGGCGGCAGCGATCCGACCGGCGGCGCCGGCCTCCCTGCCGACATCCTGGCGATCGCCAGCATGGGCTGCCACCCGGCGCCGGTCGTCACGGCAATCACCGCGCAGGACACGACAGGCATCAAGGAGTTCATGTCGCTCCCGCCCGAGCTCGTGATCGCGCAGGCGCGCGCCATTCTCGAGGACATGCCGGTCGCCGCGCTCAAGACCGGGATGATGGGCAACTCCGCGATCGCAAGCGCGATCGCGAGCATTGCGGACGATTACCCGGACATCCCCCTCATCGTCGATCCGGTGGCGAGCTCCGGTCGTGGCGATCCGCTCAGCGAGGAGCCCCTGGACGAGGCGCTGCGCGTGCTGCTGCTGCCGCGGGCGCTGCTCCTGACGCCCAACAGCGAGGAGGCGCGCCGCCTCGCGCCCGACGCCGATACCCTCGATGCCTGCGCGCAGGAACTGCTCTCGCTCGGGAGCGAGTATGTGCTGATCACCGGGACGCACGAGCGCACGCCCCAAGTGCATCATCGGCTCTACGGAAACAAGCGCCTGCTCGACACCTTCACCTTCGAACGGCTTCCGCAGACGTATCACGGCTCCGGCTGCACGCTGGCTGCCGCCTGCGCGGCCGTGCTCGCGCACGGCCTCGATCCCGCGAACGCCATCACCCAGGCCCTGCACTACACGTGGAGCACCCTGAAGCACGGTTACCGGCTGGGGATGGGCCAGCACATCCCCGACCGGCTCTATTGGGGGCGCGTGACGGACCTGTCTCGGCTGAAATGACCCGCCCCCCGATCCGCGGGCTCTACGCCATCGCGGATACCGACGTGATCTCCGTGCAACGGCTCACCGAGGCGGTGGCGCAGGCAATTGCGGGCGGGGCGAGGCTCGTGCAGTACAGAAACAAGACGGGCCCGGCCGACGAGCGCGAACGCCTGGCGCAAAGCCTTGCGACCGTCTGCCGCCAACACGATGTGCTCTACGTCGTCAACGACGACGCCGATCTCGCGGCGGCGGTCGGTGCCGACGGAGTCCACGTCGGCCGCGACGATGCCCCGATCGCGAAAGTGCGCGAGCGGCTCGGGCCGCGAAGGCTCGTCGGGGTCTCGTGCTACAACGACTTGGGGCTTGCCGTCCAGGCCGAGGCGGCAGGGGCGGATTACGTCGCGTTCGGCAGCTTCTTCCCCTCGCCGACGAAGCCGCAGGCGGTGCGCGCCGACATCGACCTGCTGCGGCGGGCCCGCTCGCGTCTGCGTGTGCCCGTGGTTGCGATCGGCGGCATCACGCCCGAAAATGGCGCGCGCCTGGTCGCCGCCGGCGCCGACGCGCTCGCGGTGATCACGGGCGTTTTCGCGCAATCCGACATCGAAGCGGCGGCCCGCCGTTACGCGCAACTGTTCGAGCAGCGAACCGATGAAACCAAGCACAGCCCGACCTGAGTCCGCGCGACTTTTCGACGCCGCGCGACGTTCCATCGCCGGCGGCGTCAATTCCGCCGTGCGCGCCTTCAAGGGCGTGGGCGGCGATCCGGTGTTCTTCGAGCGGGGGCAGGGCGCGTACCTGTGGGACGTCGACGGCCGCCGTTATATCGATTACGTCGGCTCCTGGGGACCGATGATCGTCGGTCACGCACACCCGGCCGTCGTAGAGGCCGTGCAGGAAGCGGCCGCTCGCGGACTGAGCTTCGGCGCGCCCACCGCGATCGAGACGGAGATGGCCGAGCTGATCCGTGCGTTCGTGCCGTCGATCGAGAAGGTGCGCATGGTCAGCTCAGGCACCGAAGCGACCATGAGCGCCATCCGGCTCGCGCGCGGTTACACGGGGCGGGACCGCATCATCAAGTTCGAAGGCTGCTATCACGGCAGTGGCGACTCCCTGCTGGTGAAGGCCGGCTCCAGCGCGCTGACGCTCGGCGTGCCGTCGTCGCCCGGCGTACCCGCCGCGTTGGCGAACCTGACGCTCAATCTCGAGTACAACAACCTCGCGCAGGTGGCGGAGGCTTTCGCGCGCCACGCCGACGAGATCGCCTGCGTGATCGTCGAGCCGGTCGCCGGCAACATGAACTGCGTGCCCCCGATTCCCGGTTTCCTGCAAGGTTTGAGGGAGCTGTGCACCCGCCACGGCGCGCTCCTCGTCTTCGACGAGGTGATGACCGGCTTCCGGGTCGCACTCGGTGGCGCGCAGGGCCTCTACGGCGTAACGCCCGACCTGACGACGCTCGGCAAGGTGATCGGCGGGGGTCTGCCGGTGGGGGCGTTCGGCGGGCGCGCGGACATCATGGACCGGATCACCCCGGACGGGGCCATCTTCCATGCGGGCACGCTTTCCGGCTGCCCGGTGGCGATGGCGGCGGGCATCGCTACATTGCGCCAGATCGGCAAGCCCGGATTCTTCGAGGCGCTGGCGGCGAAATCGCGTACTCTCACCGAAGGTTTGCTCGGTGCGGCGCGCCGCGCCGGCGTGCCGTTGAGTACGCAGTCCGTGGGCGGCATGTTCGGCTTCTTCTTCACCGCCGAGCCCGCGGTCACCCGGTTCGCGCAGGTGACCGCTTGCGACATCGACCGGTTCCGACGCTTCTTCCACGCCATGCTCGACGAAGGCGTTTACCTGGCGCCCTCGGCGTACGAGGCGGGGTTCGTCTCCGCCGCGCACTCGGACGTCGACCTCGAGACGACCGTGCAGGCCGCCCGAAGGGCCTTCTCCCGGCTGTAAAAAAAGCGGGCCGGTTTGACCGGCCCGTCGCACCCCGCACGGCAATCCCGTGCAGCTTTAACTCACCAGAATGTTCTCGGACGCGAAACGGACGATCGCGGCCTGCGGATGCATCGCCTCGTCGTTAAGGGCGATATCCACGCCGAGAATGGCGACCACATCGTTATGGTCCCGCACGAACGGCAGCTCCTCGCGCAGGTAGCCGTAGTGGGTCTCGTTCATGTAAACGACGTTCGGGCGCTCTCCGTGGTTGCGCTCGTAACTGCTCACCAATGTAACGATGTGGCTCAGCATATCGTGCTCCTCTGCCGTCGTTCCGGCTCCGCCGGTGCGGCCTTTCTCTTTGCCATAGAAGGAGCAATACTCGTGCCACGGGTATCGAACACAAACAACTAATTGAGGTATAAAGCATTTATTCGGGACGCACTACCGGAAAGGGGGTCTAAGGGCTGCCGCGCATTGCGTGCCCCGGCTGCCCCCGGGCGTCAGCTGGCCTGGGCCATCAACGAAAAAGGGGGCGCTTGGCGCCCCCTTTCCCGTCCGCCCGTCTCCGACAGGCGGTCAGTGGAGGCCCGCCATGTACTCGGAAACGGCCTTGATCTCCGCTTCCGACATGCGGAAGGCGATTCGGGTCATCATCTCGTCGTCGTTGGAGCGCTTGCTCGACTTGAATGCCAGCAATTGCTTTTCCGTGTACGACGCCGTTTGTCCCGTCACTCGCGGAAATCGCGGCGGAATGCCGTGGCCCGAAGGCCCATGGCAGCTCATGCAGGCCGAGACACCGGTTTTCGCGTTGCCGCCGCGGTAGATGCGCTCCCCCTTCTCGGCGAGCTCCTTGTTGGCCGCTGCGCCCGGCTTGATCTTCTGGGCCGCGTAGTACGCCGCCAGGTCCTTCATGTCCTTCTCGCTGAGCGGCGCCGCCATACCCGACATCAGCGGGTCGGTTCGCTTGCCGGACTTGAAGTCGGCAAGCTGCTTGACCAGGTATTCGGGTATCTGGCCCGCGAGCTTCGGCCAGCTGGGGTCTGCTCCCCCGTTGCCGTCGACGCCGTGACAGGCGGCACATGCCCCCGCTTTGGCCTTGCCCGCCGCGACGTCACCCTCGAACTTGGCCTGTGCAATGCCCGCCGCGAGCGCGAAGGCGACACCGAAGAATACGGAGATACGAACTGGAAACATCCTAAATCCCCCAGAAACAGCGGGCGCCGCCCAAGAAGCCCCGCCTTATACCAAGAGCCTCCGGGTGGGTCAATTTTGAGGGCGCCAGCGCGGCAAGGGCAGGAAGCGGGACAAAAAAAGCCCCGGAAACAAGGGGAGAGAGTCCGGGGCCGAACAACGTCCCGGAATTTTGGTTCCGGGACTTCCCCGCTCAGGGAGGAGGAGCGGGGAGAACGATCTTCCAACCGTTCATCGTCTATGACCGGGCCGCTCCTGGATGGTTCGGGCGGATCGAAAATCGGTTCAGCCCTTTTAATGGGCCTCGTCCCAGTTGGCTCCCACACCCACGTCCACCACGAGGGGAACCTCGAGCGTGGCCACGGTGGCCATGGCGTCACGGACCCGCTCGATGGCAGTTTCGACGAACCCCTCGGCGACCTCGAACACCAGTTCGTCATGGACCTGCATGATCATGCGCACCGGCGCGCGGCTCTCGGTTATCCAGCGATCGACCGCCAGCATGGCGCGCTTGATCAGGTCCGCGGCGGTACCCTGCATCGGCGCGTTGATGGCCGCCCGCTCGGCGCCTTGCCGGCGAGAGACGTTCGGGGCGTTGATGTCGGGCAGATGGAGACGGCGTCCGAAGAGCGTTTCCACGTACCCCCGCGTGCGCGCCTGCTCCCGCGTCCGGTCCATGAAGGCCTTCACGCCCGGATAACGCGCGAAGTAAAGGTCGACATATTGCTGTGCCGCCGCACGATCGATCTTGAGCTGTCGCGACAGCCCGAAGGCCGACATGCCGTAGATCAGACCGAAGTTGATCGCCTTCGCCGCACGCCGCATCTCGTCCGGTACCTGGTCGGGCGGCAGCCCGAACACCTCGGCGGCGGTGGCCCGGTGGATGTCCTGTCCGGCGGCGAACGCCTGGATCAGGCCCGGGTCGCCGGAGAGATGCGCCATGATGCGCAGCTCGATCTGCGAGTAATCGGCCGAGACGATGCGGTAGCCCGGTTCGGGAACGAAGGCCTGGCGGATGCGCCGGCCTTCGGCCGTGCGGACGGGAATGTTCTGGAGGTTGGGATCCGACGACGACAGCCGCCCCGTTGCGGCGACCGCCTGGTGATAGCAGGTGTGCACGCGGCCGGTAGCGGGATTGATCATCTCGGGGAGCTTGTCGGTATAGGTCGACTTGAGCTTCGCGAGGCTCCGGTACTCCAGGATGAGGCGCGGCAGCGGGTAGTCGAGCGCCAGCTCGGCGAGCACGTCCTCTCCGGTCGAGGGCTGGCCGGTCGGCGTCTTGCGCAGCACCGGAAGCGCGAGCTTCCGGAACAGGATCTCCTGGATCTGCTTCGGGGAGTCGAGGTTGAAGGGTTGCCCGGCGGCGGAGTGCGCTTCCCGCTCGATCTCGAGCATACGGTGCGCGAGCTCGCCGCTCTGGCGCCGCAGCATTTCGACGTCGATGCGCACGCCGTTTCGTTCCATTCGTGAAAGCACGGCGACCAGCGGGAGCTCGAGCTCGCGGAAGAGCGTCACGAGCGCCCGGTTCTGCTCGAGACGCGGCCAGAGACACGCGTGCAGCCGCAGGGTCAGGTCGGCGTCCTCGCCGGCATAAGCGGCGGCCTGTTCGATCGCCACTTCACGGAAGTTGATCTGCGCCTTTCCCTTGCCTGCGACGTCCTCGTACTTGACCGTCTTGTAGCCGAGGTACTTGAGGGCGAGGCTCTCCATGTCGTGACGCGACGCCGTCGAGTCGAGCACGTACGACTCGAGCATCGTATCGTAAGCGACGCCGCGCAGCGCGATGCCGCAGTTCGCCAGTACGGTCGTGGCGTACTTGAGGTTGTGCCCCACCTTGCTCCGGCGCTCGTCTTCGAGCAGCGGCTTCAGCCGCGCGAGCACCGCGTCGCGGTCGAGCTGCTCCGGCGCGCCGGGGTAAGCGTGCGCGAGCGGGACGTAGGCGCCTTCGCCCGCTCGAACGGTAAAGGCAATGCCGACCAGCTCGGCGCGCGGCGCGTCGGGGCTCGTCGCCTCGGTCCCGAGCGCGAAGAGCTCGGCGCCGGCGAGACGTTCGAGCCAGCGTTCCAGCGCCGCTTGGTCGAGCACGGTCTCGTACGACGCTCGTTCGCCCGGGACCGTCGTCGACGCCGGGGGATTGACGCCGCCGAGCTCGGCGAGCCAGGTCCTGAACTCGAGCCGCGAGTAGAGCTCGCGCAGGCGGGCGGTGTCCGGCGGCAGTCGCTTCAAGTCACGGGGACCGAGCGCGAGGGGGACGTCGCACTTGATGGTCGCGAGCTCGCGCGCGAGCGGCAGCACGGGCAGGGCGGCGCGCAGGCTGTCGCCGACCTTGCCCGGAATCCCGGCGGCGCCGGCGATGACGGCCTCGAGCGAGCCGTGCTCCGCGAGCCACCTGGCGGCGGTCTTCGGACCGACACCGGGCACCCCGGGGATGTTGTCGACCGAATCGCCGACGAGCGCCAGGAAGTCGATGATGCGCTCGGGCGGCACGCCGAACTTCTCGATGACCTTCGCGCGATCGTAGACCGTTCCGGTCATCGTGTTGACCAGCGTCACGTGACCGTCCACGAGCTGCGTCATGTCCTTGTCGCCGGTCGACACCAGCGTGCTCATGCCCTGCGACGCGGCGAGCCGGGCGAGCGTTCCGATGACGTCGTCCGCCTCCACGTTGTCGATCTGCAGCAGGGGGAAGCCCAGGGCTCGCACGATCTCGTGAATCGGCTCGATCTGGGCCGAGAGGGCGTCGGGCATGGGCGGCCGGTTCGCCTTGTACTCGGGGTACACGTCGTCGCGGAACGTCCTGCCCTTGGCGTCGAACACGACCGCGACGTACGCGGGGTCGTAATCGGCGAGCAGCTTGCGCAGCATATTCGTAACGCCGTACACCGCCCCGGTCGCTTCGCCGCGGGAGTTGGTGAGGCTCGGCATGGCGTGGAAGGCGCGGTACAGATAAGATGACCCGTCGACCAGGACCAGCGTGTTCGCGCCGTCGGCCCGACGAGGCGTATCGGCGGGCTCGGGCTTGCGCGCCGGGGCCGGTGCGCCGTCAGATTGAGGTTTTTTCCGTGGCATCAGGTACGTGTCCGGCCGCGATCCGCGACCGTGCGGTGCGCTAGATAGCTCTTATGGATGATCCGACCCCGCCGACCGACTCGCGCGCCAACCTGCGCACTCCGCTCATGCCTTCGGGCATCATGGCCCGCGAGTCCTGGAAGATCTTCCGGATCATGGCCGAGTTCGTGGAGGGATTCGAGCGGCTTTCGCAGATCCAGCCCTCGGTGAGCGTCTTCGGCTCTTCGCGCACGCCGCCCGGTCACCCCTATTATGCCCTGACCGAGGAGATCGGGCGAAAGCTGTCCGACGCGGGCTTCGCGGTGGTGAGCGGCGGAGGGCCGGGCCTCATGGAGGCGGCGAACAAGGGCGCGTTCGCCGGCCGGAGCCCGAGCGTCGGGCTGAACATCCACCTGCCTCACGAGCAGGCGGCCAATCCCTTCCACAACGTCACGCTCACCTTCCAGCACTTCTTCGCGCGCAAGGTGATGTTCGTGAAGTACGCGAAAGCGTACGTCGTGTTGCCGGGGGGCTTCGGCACACTCGACGAGCTCGTCGAGGCGCTGACGCTGGTCCAGACGGGGAAGAGCGTGCGCATGCCGATCATCCTCGTGCACCGGCCGTTCTGGAGCGGATTGATCGACTGGTTCAGCCGGACGCTCGTCGCCGAAGGCGTCATCAGTGGCGAGGACCTGAGCCTGTTCGCCGTGGTCGACACCGCGGACGAGGTGCTCGATGCCATCTTCCGCTTCTACGAGCGCGTGGGATTCGAGCCGTCGGAGGAAGAACAGGAGATCAAGCTGAACCTATGAACACCAAGACGTCTGCCGTCGTCCTCGCCGTGTTGCTGCTCGGCGGCCTCGCCGCAGCCCCGCCCCTCCCCGGCGCCGAACGCCCGGCACCTCCGCCGGCCGCGGTGCCCGAGCCCCCGCCACCGCCCGAGCAGTACGACCCGCCCGATCTTCCGGGCGCCGAAGTCGACGAGCTCGAGCCGGAGGTCACCATTACCACCCGTGGCACGGAGATTCACGAAGAGTACCGGCTGAACGGCCAGCTCTACATGGTGAAAGTGACGCCCGCCAAGGGCCGGCCGTATTACCTGATATACGACGAGGTCGGACGAGCCCGGCGCAGCGATCTCGAGCCGGACATCATGGTCCCGAACTGGGTCATCAAACGGTTCTGAGGTTCGGACCGACTCTCCGCGCTGCGCAGTCAGGCCGGCGGAAACCGCGCTGTCGGCGGCCCGTTATAATGGCGCGATGCGGCAGGTAAACGTCTACTACGGGCCGGCGCTGGCGCGCTACGGTTTCGGCGAAGGCCACCCCTTCGGCCCCGATCGCCTGGACGCCTTCTGGGCGGAAACGGTCAGGCTAGGCCTCGATCGGCGCGTGACGGTCGCCGAACCCGCCGCTTGCGAGGAACAGGAGCTCCTGGCCTTCCACACTCGCGAGCACGTGGAGCGGGTCCGGACGCAGTCGCGGACGGGCACCGGCTATCTCGATTACGGCGACACGCCGGCATTCCCGGGCGTCTACGAGGCCGCCTGCTACGTCGTCGGTTCGACGCTCGACGCCGGCCGGCGCGCCGTCTCGGGGGAAGCACCGCGCGCGTTCGTGCCGATCGGCGGCCTGCATCACGCGCGCCGGGACGGCGCCGCCGGTTTCTGCGTGTTCAACGATGCCGGGGTGCTGATCGAGGTCCTTCGGCGGGACCACGGCATCCGGCGCATCGCCTATGTCGACATCGATGCACACCATGGCGACGGCGTGTATTACGGTTTCGAATCCGATCCGGACATCTGCATAGCGGACACCCACGAGGACGGCCGTTTCCTCTACCCGGGGACCGGCGGAGCCGAAGAGACGGGAACGGGCGCGGCTCGCGGCACCAAGCTGAACGTCCCGCTGCCACCGGGCGCGGACGACGCGGCGTTCCTGCGCGCGTGGCCCGGACTGGAAGACTTCGTTCGCGCCAGCCGCCCGGAGATCGTCCTGCTCCAGGCGGGCGCAGACAGCATCGACGGCGATCCGATCACCCACATGCGGCTGACTCCGCGCGCGCACGCGCACGCCGCCGAGCGTCTGTGCCGGCTCGCGGAGGATTGCTGCGACGGGCGCCTGGTCGCCATGGGCGGCGGCGGCTACAACCGGGCCAATCTCGCCGCGGCGTGGAACGCCGTGGTCCAGGCCATGCTCGCCTGACCCGACAATAAGCGATTAAACGAGGAGGACCCATGGAAAGACGCGACTTCATGCGCCTCGCGGGCGTCGCCGCGCTGGCCGGCGCGGCCGCGGCCTGCGATCGTCGCGAAGAGCCGGCCAGCACGCAGGAGGCGTCGAAACCCGCCACCAAACTCCGCTGGAAGCTCACCACCGCGTGGCCTCCCAATTTTCCGATCTTCCACGACGGCGTGACGCGGTTCGCACGAGAGGTCGAGGCGATGAGCGGCGGCCGACTGCATATCGACGTCTACGGCGGTGGGGAGCTTGTCCCGCCGCTCGAGACGTTCAACGCGGTTTCGCAGGGCACCGTGCAGATGGGCCACGCGGCGGCGTACTACTGGGCCGGCAAGGTGCCGGCGGCGCAGTTCTTCACCACCGTGCCGTTCGGCATGAACGCGCAGGGCGTGGCCGCCTGGCTGACCTCGGGCGGCGGCCTTTCGCTCTGGGAAGAGATCTACAAGCCGTTCAACCTGGTTCCGATCCCGATGGGCAACACCGGCGTGCAGATGGGCGGCTGGTTCAACAAGCGCATCGGGCGCCTCGAGGACCTGAAGGGCTTGCGGATAAGGACGCCCGGGCTCGGCGGGCGCGTGATGGCGAGCGCGGGTGCCAATCCGGTGCTGCTTCCCGGTGCGGAGATCTACACCGCCCTCGAGCGCAGCACGATCGACGCCGCGGAGTGGGTCGGTCCCTATCACGACGAGCGCATGGGGCTGTATCGCGCGGCGAAGTACTACTACTACCCAGGATGGCAGGAGCCGGGCCCCGTGCTCGAGCTGCTGGTGAACAGCGAAGCGTGGGCGAAGTTGCCGGACGACCTCCGGCTGATCGTGCGTGCGGCCGCCGCAACCGTGCACAACTGGATCTTTGCCGAATTCGAGGCGAAGAACCACGAGGCGCTGCAGCTGTTGACGACCAAGTACAAGGTTCAGATCGTTCCGTTTCCGGTCGAGGTCCTGCGCGCGCTGCGCAGCCATGCAAAGGCGGTGCTGGAAGACGAGGCGGCCAAACACGCCGACTTCAAACGGGTGTACGAAGCGTACGCCTCTTTCCAGTCGCGCCACGAAGCGTGGAGCACGCTGTCCGAAGCCGCCTACATGGAGGCGCTGAAGAGCTAGGCGTCACAGTCCCTGCAGCCGGTCCACGAGGTCCGGGAGCCAGCGCGCGAGCGCCGGGAAGACCAGCAGCGCCAGCAGCGTAACGAGCTGCAGTCCCACGAAGGGAAGCACACCGCGGTAGATCTGGCTCATCCGGATCTCGCCTGGCGCGGCCGCCTTGAGATAGAAGAGCGAGAAGCCGAAGGGCGGGGTAAGGAACGAGGTCTGCAGGTTCACGGCGAGCAGCACCGCGAACCACAGCGGATCCACCCCGAGGTGCTGCGCGATGGGCGCGAGCACCGGCACGACGATGAACAGGATTTCGAGAAAATCGAGGAAGAATCCGAGCACGAACACGAGCGTCATGCTCACGGCGAGGAACCCCCATGCCTCGCCGGGCAGCCCCGACATCAACCGGTGCACCAGGGCGTCCCCGCCGAGCCCGCGAAACACCAGACCGAAGGCGGTCGCGCCGACCAGTATGACGAAGACCATGCTGGTGAGGCGCATCGTCGAGCGCATTGTCTCGGTGAGGTTCGTTGCCGTGAGGCGGCGATGGCCGGCGGCGAGCAGCGTCGCCCCGAGCGCTCCGAGCGCCGCCGACTCCGTCGGCGAAGCGACGCCGAAGAAGATCGATCCCAGGACGGCCAGAACCAGCCCGGCCGGAGGAATGAGCGAGAGCAGCACGCGCCGGCCGAGACCGTGCGCGGGCGCGCGCAGGCGGGCCGGATCGATCGGCGGCCCGGCCGCGGGACGGAGCGCCGTGTAGGCCGCCACGTAGACGACGAAGAGCCCCACGAGCAGCAGCCCGGGCAGCAGCGCCCCGGCGAACAGGCGGCCGACCGGCACGCCGACGGCATCCCCGAGCAGGACCAAAACGACGCTCGGTGGGATGAGCTGGCCGAGGGTGCCGGCAGCCGCGATCGTTCCGGTCGAGAGCTCGGGCTCGTAGCCGTGCTTCAGCATCGCCGGCAGGGCGATCACCGCCATCGTGACCACGGTCGCGCCGACGATCCCCGTCGTGGCGGCAAGGAGCGCCCCCACCGCCACGATCGAGATCGTGAGGCCCCCGCGCATGCCCCCGAACAGGAGGCCCATCGTCTCGAGCAGGTCCTCGGCGATACCCGACTTC
The DNA here is from genome assembly GCF_002355415.1 of Sulfurifustis variabilis. Classification (GTDB taxonomy): domain Bacteria; phylum Pseudomonadota; class Gammaproteobacteria; order Acidiferrobacterales; family Sulfurifustaceae; genus Sulfurifustis; species Sulfurifustis variabilis. The sequence goes on from NZ_AP014936.1 coordinate 3,919,745, forward strand.
TCGAGCATCACACCCATGAACACGAACAAGGGCACCGCGAGGAGCGTGTAGTTCGTCATCACCCCCCAGATACGCAGCGGCAGCAGGTTGAAGAACTCGACCCCGAGAGCGGGAATCCCGAACAGGAGCGCCACCGCGCCGAGCGTGAAGGCGACCGGGTAGCCGAAGAGGAGCAGCGCCACCAGGGCGCCGAACATGACGAGCGCGAGCCACTCCATGCGGTTTATCCGCGCCGTTCGCTGAGCGCGGCCAGAGCCCGTGCGGCCTGTGCGACCCCCTCGAGCGCCAACAGCGCGAAGCCGAGCGGGATCGCGCTCTTCAGAACGTATCGGTACGGCAGGCCGCCGACGTCGGGTGAGCCCTCCCCGTAGACAAACGCCTGATAGGCGAACGGCACGGAAGTCCAGACGATCAGGACGCAGAGGGGCAACAGGAAGAGGAGCGCGCCAAGGAGGTCGATCCAGGCGCGCGTGTGCGGCACGAGACGCTGGTACACGATGTCCACGCGAACGTGCCCGTCGTATTTGAGCGTGTAGGCGGCGCCGAGCAGGAAGAGGAGCGCGTACAGATGCCACGCGAGTTCCTGCAGAGCGATCGACCCGCTATGGAACACGTAGCGCATGGCCACGTCGTAGCAGACGACGGCGACCAGCAGCAGGGCGAGCCAGGCGACGGCGCGGCCGGTGTATTCGGCGACGAGCGAGAGGCGGTTTGCGAGGCGCAGCAGGCGCGAGCGGCGCCGGGCGTAATCAGGCACGCGAGGCGCTGCGCGCGGGGATTTTTTCGGTCACCACCAAGTTGCGTCCGCCGGCCTTCGCCTGGTAGAGGGCCCGGTCCACGCGCGAAAGGAGCTGCTCGAGGTCCTCGCCCTTCTGGAACTGCGTGAGGCCGATCGAGATCGTCACGGACGTCTGTTTGCCGCCGAGCTCGAACGGCCAGGCGCCCACCGCGGAGCGCATGCGCTCGGCGATCTTGCGTCCCTGCGCGAGCGTGGTATGAGGCAGCACGACCAGGAACTCCTCTCCGCCGTAACGGCCGACCTTGTCCGGCATCCGGAGGGATTCGGAAAGCACCGAGGCGATCTCGGACAGCACCTTGTCCCCGGCCTCGTGGCCGTATGTGTCGTTGACCTGCTTGAAATGGTCGATGTCCGCCATCGCGACCGCCAGCGGGTTCCCGTAGCGCTCCGCCTGCGCCATCGCGTCGAGGACGCTCACGGTGATGCCGCGGCGGTTCATGATCCGCGTCAGCGGGTCGGTGATGGCGAGCTGGCCCAGGTCCTCGGCGCGCCGCTCGGCCTGTACGCGCTTTTCATACTCGCGGCGCAGCGGCTTGAGTACCAGCCAGTAGATCGGTGCGGCGATGAGGGCGGCGAGGAGCAGCGCGTCGAGGACGAAGTCCGACGCGGACTGCGGGAGACGCCCGAAGGCGGACAGGCTCGCCGTAATCACGAGCTCGGCGAGAAACGCGATGCCAACGATGGCCGCGGTCGCCCAGACCGCCGTCATCGCCTTGTTCTTTGCTTGCTCCAAACCACTCCCCACCAGCGGCGTGCGGCTTCCGGCCGCGCAATCCGTCCCTACGAAACGTTGCCTTAACTATAGACCATGCACGGGAACGTCAAATGGATTCCAGTCTCGCGTACGCGAGGACCAGCCACTTCGCGCCGGCCCCCTCGAAGTTGACCTGCACGCGGGCATGGGTTCCCGCGCCCTCGTAGCCGGTCACGACTCCCTCGCCGAACGTGTCGTGGCGCACGCGGCTGCCCAGGCGCATCCCGGGCGGAGCGGCCGCGCCCTCGGCGTGAAACGGGGCCGGGCGACCGGGCTCCGTGCCGGCGCGCAGGACCGGCTGCGGGCGAATCTCCTGGATCAGCTCCCGGTCGATCTCGCCGAGAAACCGGGAAGGGCTCGTATAGTGCTCATTGCCGTGCAGCCGGCGCGACTCCGCCTGCGTCAGGACCAGGCGCTGCCGCGCCCGGGTCATGCCCACGTAGCAGAGACGACGCTCCTCCTCGAGGCGCCCCGGCTCCTCGAGCGAGCGCTGGTGCGGAAACAGGCCCTCCTCGAGACCCGTGAGGAACACCAGGGGAAACTCCAGACCTTTGGCCGAGTGCAGGCTCATGAGCTGCACGCTGTCCTCCCAGGCCTCGGCCTCGCCTTCGCCGGCCTCCAATGCCGCGTGGGCGAGGAAGGCCGAAAGGGGATCGAGCCCCTCGGACTCGTCGTGTACGTAGTTCCGGGCGGCGGTGACCAGCTCCTCCAGGTTTTCGACCCGCGCCTCGCCTTTCTCGCCCTTTTCCTTTTGGTAGTGCGCCATGAGACCGCTTCGATCGATCACATGCTCCACCTGGTCTCCGAGCCCCAGCCCGGCCGTCTCGCCGGCCAGCCGCTCGATCAGTTCCTGGAAACCGCGCAGCGCCGAGACCGCCCTCGCCGGCAGGCCGGCGTTGGCGACGAGCGCCTGCGCCGTCTCCCAGAGCGAACGGTCGGCCGTCCTGGCCGCCTCGCGCAGGGTCTCGAGCGTCTTCAGCCCGACGCCGCGCGTCGGCACGTTGGCCACGCGCTCGAACGAGCTGTCGTCGTGGCGCGAGGCGATGAGACGCAGGTACGCGAGCGCGTCCTTGATCTCCGCGCGCTCGAAGAAGCGCAGGCCCCCGTAAACCCGGTACGGGATACCGGCGTTGATCAGCGTCTCCTCGAATACGCGCGACTGGGCGTTGCTGCGGTAGAGCACGGCGACTTCGCTGCGCCGACCGCCCTTCGCGACCCAGTCCTCGATGCGATCGACGACGAAACGCGCCTCCTCGAGGTCGCTGTAGGCGGTGAAAAGATAGATGGGCTCGCCCGCCCCGTCCGCCGTCCACAGCTCCTTTCCGAGACGGTCGCTGTTGTGGCCGATGACGCTGTTCGCCGCCTTCAGGATGTTGCCGGTCGAACGGTAGTTCTGCTCCAGCCGGATCACCTGCGTACCCGGATGGTCGTGCTCGAAACGCAGAATGTTCTCGACCTTGGCGCCGCGCCAGCCGTAGATCGACTGGTCGTCGTCGCCGACGACGAAGAGGTTCCGGTGGCCCGCGGCGAACAGCTCGAGCCAGGCATACTGGATGTGGTTCGTGTCCTGGAACTCGTCGACCAGCACGTGGCGGAAGCGCGCCTGATAGTGGGCGCGCAAGGGCTCGCATTCGCGCATGATCTCGTAGGCGCGCAGCAGGAGCTCCGCGAAATCGACGAGTCCCGCCCGCCGGCACGTCTCCTCGTACGCCTTGTAAACGCGCAGATACTCGCGATTCTGCGGATCGTGGGGCTCGCGCAGGTGCGCCGCCCGCCGTCCTTCTTCTTTATGGTGGTTGATGAACCACTGTGCCTGGCGCGGCGGGTAGTACGCCTCGTCCAGGTTCAGGCCCTTCATCACCCGCCGGATCAGGCGATACTGATCCTCACCGTCGAGTATCTGGAAGCCCTGGGGAAGCCCGGCTTCGCGCCAGTGGGACCGCAGCAGCCGGTGCGAGAGCCCGTGGAAAGTCCCGACCCAGAGACCGCCCACGGGGCAGTTGAGCATGCGCTCGATGCGCGCGCGCATTTCGGCCGCGGCCTTGTTGGTGAAGGTCACCGCCATGATGGCGTGCGGCGAGAGGCCCTCGACGGCGACCAGCCATGCCACGCGGTGCGTGAGCACGCGCGTCTTGCCGCTGCCCGCGCCGGCGAGCACGAGCAGCGGGCCCGGGCCGGCGGTCACGGCCCGGCGCTGCGCCTCATTGAGATCGTTGAGGAGGTGGGAGACATCCATTGCGGCAGGCCGCAATCATAACAGGGGCGAGGCCGCGAGCGACCTAAGCCGTCTTTTCTTCAGGGAAAAAACCAATTATAAAGGCATAAACATCCGTTAACCGCCGCAGCGAGGACCACCGCGCGGACAGCCAGGAAGGTCGGGGAGGAGAGGATGAAAACCGAGCGACGAGACACGCCGCGCATTCCGATAGCGCTCGAGGCGGTCCTCAACTTCAACACCCAGAACTATCAGCAATCCGTTACGCGCGACATCAGCCTCGACGGTTGCTTCGTGGAGACGGCGGCGCAGCCGCCCGCCAAGAAGGGACCGATGGAGCTGGCGATCAAGCTCCCGACCGAGGGAACCCAGAAATTTCACCGCTTTCAGGCCCAGGTAGTGCGGATCACGCCCACAGGTGCGGCGCTCCTGTTCGACAAGGTGGACACGGACGCGTACGCCGCGCTCCTGGATCTCGTGTTCTCCCGTCAGGGTCGCGGCCTCTGGTAGCTCGTCCGGTCGACCCGCACCTTTTTCCGCCTTCCTACCCGTCGCTCAGGGTGACGCCCGCCCGGGCGATGGCCTCCTCGAACAGCGAGCGATACGGTTCTTCCGGCTGCAACGCCAGCTGCTGACGCCAGATTCGCAATGCGCCATCGGCGTCACCGAGGCGCGCGCGGATGACGCCTTGATGCAGGCGAGCGAGCGTGCCGAGCCGCGGGGAATGCGCCACGGCGACGTCATACAGGTCATACGCCGTTTCGAGCTCGTTAGGGTCGCTTCCCTGCCCGAGCAGCGATGCGCGCGCGAAGGCGATCTCGCCGTCCTGCGGATGCTGGAGCGCCAGGCGCTCGAGGAGCTGAAGGCCGTCGGCCCGCTGCCCGAGCTCGGCGTAGGTCCGCGCGAGCGCGATCTGCGAGCCGATGTCTGCGGACCCGGCCGGGGCATCGCCGGCCGGCGATGCATCGGCGCCGCTCTGGGCCTCTGGCCCGTTCCAGCCGGCGACGACGTCGTGCAGTTCGGGCAGATCGATACGCAGCCACGCGAGCGCGACGGCAAGCGCGGCGAGCACCGCCGCGGAGCCCAGCAACGCCGACAGCCAGCGCGGCCGGCGGTCGCGCAGGAAGAGATGCATGGAACCTCCTTCGGGGTCGGAGACGAGACGATGCGCACAAGCACCGCCGCAGCATCCATATATAAAGAAATGTGCGGGTCGCGCGTAGCCCGGTCGGCCCCGCATCGGACGACCGCGTCCTCGGCTCCGACGGGCGCGCCCGAAACGACCCCGCTCCCTTTTCGGTCCCCGGCGCGGCGGCTTAAAAGTCCCAGCGATATCCCACGATGAAGAAGTCGCGTACCGAGTCCTCGTCCTGCAAGGGTCCGGTCGTCTCCTGCCGCTCCTGGCTGTACTCGAACTCCAGCGCGACGTTCTCGCGCCAGAAGTAATCGAGCTTCAGCGCCGGCGTCAACCGGTTCCGGGACACGTCGTCCGCGCGGTCCTCGGTGTAGTAGCGCACGGAGAGATCCGCGCGCCAGCGCCCGAACGGCACGCGATGGGTCAACGCAAACGAGTCTGCGTCGAACGCATCGCTGTCGGTATGCGCCACGCCGAACACGGTGATCGCGCTCTTCGCGAAAAGACCGGTGCCGATGAGCTTGCCGGCATAGGTCCAGGCCGTACCGGTCCCCGGCGAAGCGGGCTGCGTGCCGCTGGCCGGCGTGCCGAGCTGCTTGGTGGCGGTCACGTCCAGGCCCGCCTGGAGCCGCTCCGTGAGGGGGTGCAGGAAGCCGCCGGACACGACTTTGGCGGTATCGGTGCGATCGCGCGCGTCGGCACGGATCTGCTCCTCCGTCCTGGTTTCCAGCAGCGTGTCGATCGACTCGGTGGTCTCGCCGATCAGCGCGTTGCTCGCCTGCAGCGGCGGCACCCGGCGGTAGTCGTACAGCAGGTTGTACGTCGTGCCGCCCTCGCTGGTCCAGTTCCCCTGGAGGAGCAGGATGTTGAGCTCCTTGTAGGAGGTCTCGTAGTCCACGAGCGCGAACACCGAGCTGCCGTTGCTGAAGTAGCGCACCTCGGTTCCGACCGCCTCCCGGTCGGTGAGGCCGTCGATCTCCTGTTTGAAGTAGTACAGGTTCGTCCCGAGGGCGCCGCTTTCGCTGCCAAGGTCCACGCTGAAGGCGTAGAACGAACGGTCGGAGTCGCGCGCAATCTTGTCCACGGGCTCGCCGGCGACCAGGTTAACCCCGATACGCGGGGTGAAATGGTAGCTGAAGAGCCCGCCGTCGAAGCGCGTCAGCACGCCGCTCGTGCTCGGCTGCCGGCCCAGCCGCACGGCGTAGCCGAGCTGACGGTCCTTGACCTCGCCATAGGCATTGACGACGCGCGAATCGTCTTCGTGCTCCAGGCGGTCGTAGTTGTAGTGGGCGCTGAGCACTGCCCGGTTGTCATAGCGCTCGTCGCGCATGCGGGCGTTCACGTCGATCACGTTCACGAGCGTCGACTCGTCAGTGAAAGTGAGGGTCTCCTCTTCGCCGATCGTCGGACCGGTCTTCAGGGTCGTGTCGACCTTGCTGTTGCCCCGGTAGTACTGCTGAGAGAACGTCCCGAACAATTCCGTGCGCCGTTTCTCTTCGCGCCGTTTCGGCTCGCGCAGCTTCACGGCAGCGCCGGGCTCGAGGTTCGCCAGCCGCTGCCGGACCCGATCGGCGCCCTCGCCTTCCGGGTAGAGCTTGAGGTAGAGCTTGTATTCGACCCGGGCGAGATCGGGCTGCTTGTTGCGCTCCCGCGCGAGACCGAGGAGCTCCAGCGCTTCCGGGGCCCGCGGGTGGCCGGGCACCGCCAGCACGCGGGTGAAGATCCGGATCGCGTCGACCGGACGGCCGGCGCCCAGCGCGGCGCGGCCCTCCGCCATCAGCTTCCCGACCTCGTCCGTCGACGGCGCGGGCTCGGCGGCGGGGCGCCGCGCGGGCGCCGTCGGCTGGACGGGCCGCTCCCCGGCGACGGCCTGCTCCTTTGCATCGGCAACGGCGATCCAAACGTCGGGGTAAAGCGACTTCAGCGCCCGGCGCGCCTTCTCGGCCTCCGCCCGGGTCGGGAAGAAGCCAAGGCGCAGGCGGTGCCAGATCTTGCCCTTTTGGCGGGTTTCCGTGCGGTACAGGCGGTAGCCGTCATACGGCGCGGGGAGGGGTTTCACCGGAAGCGCCGCACTCGGCGACGAGGCCAGGTTGAGCGCGTACGCGATATCCGCTCGCGGCTTCGCGGGCGTTGCCCGCGGAGCGGACGGCGGCACGGGGGCTGCCTTGGCCGGCGCGCCGATCGCGCGCTCGTGCTCCGCCTCTGAGACCTCCGTCGCCCAGGCGAGCGGGTAGTGTGCCAACAGGCGCTCCTTGACCGATTCGGCCTGTTCGAACGAGTCGAAGAAGCCGAGGCGCAGGAAATACACCTGCCGGCCGAAGAGGTCTTCGCTCGCGGTGTAGAGGCGGGCGCCCGGGACGTCCTTGACGCGCTCCCGGGCCGCCGTCAGGTCGCCGAGAGGCTCAAATGCCGATTGGAGCGTGACGGCGTAGCGTTTTTTTTTTCGGCGGCCTGCCTGGCCGCCCCCGGTTTCCGGAAGATGACGTCGATGCTTCGGTTGTCACGCCCCTGCCTCACGTCGAAATCCATGGGCTGGCCGAAGTTGAACACGAGCTGCGGGCCCTGCGGTCCGTTCGGCTCGAACGTCACCTCGGTCGCCGGCACCAGCTCCGGCTGGGCCTTGAGCGACTTGTGATCCACCTCGCGCCGTACGCTGTCGGCCACGTCGAGGACGCGCAGGTATACCACGAGGTTCTTGCCGGACGCCCTGATGTGCTTCTGGTACCGGACCGGTACCGCGAAGTTCACGTGCAGTACCGCCGCCTCATCGGTCGTCTCCACCTCGAGACTGTCGAGTATCTGGGCTTCCGCGCCGGCCACGAGGCCAAGCCAGAGCACGAACGCCACGCACAACTTCTCGAAGTCCGGTCGCATGAGCTTCAGCATTGGTTACTCGACAGTCTCTTTTGGTTGATCCGCCGTCAGAAGCCGCCGTCGCTCGCCCGATGCTCGCCCGAGCGGGACTTCTGGATGGTTGTGAAGGTGTTGTCCGTGTAGATGTGGCAGCTTCCCGCACAGTTGCGCAGCTCGCTCACCGTGTAACGGATCGTGGTCGGCGTCTCCGTTTTCTTGTGCGGATCGGGCTTGAAACGCGACGCGTGGCACGCGGCGCAATCCGGCTGGTATGCCGCGAAGGGCCAGGTCACGGTCTCGCTGTTGGCCGTGTGGCAGTCCGTGCAGGTCACGCTCGAGTTGTGCCGGCCGGGAAAGAACGGTGAGGTATGGCTGTAGTTGAGGACAGGAAGCCAGGCGGTCGTGCCGTGACACGCGTCGCAGGAACGCGTCGTGATGAAGTGCCCCGACGGCTTGCCGGTCGCGTTGGCGCCGTTGTGACAGGTGGCGCACGTGCCCGGGGTGACGGCGCTGTGACTGAAGTTCGCCGGCACCCAGGCGTTCACCGTGTGGCAGGTGTCGCACGAGGCCGTCGTCACGACGTGATTCGCGGGCTTGTCGGTCGCGTGGCAGGTGTTGCAGGTGCCCGGGGTGACGGTCGCGTGATCGAACGTCGCGGGAAGCCATGCCGTGGTCCGGTGACACCCATCGCACGACGCGGTGGTCACCACGTGGTTTGCCGGCTTGTCGGTCGCGTGGCAGGTGTTGCAGGTGCCCGGAGCGACGGTCGCGTGATCGAACGTCGCCGGCAGCCAGGCGTTCGTGCCATGACACGAGTCGCACGAGGCCGTCGTCACGACGTGATTGGCGGGCTTGTGGGTCGCGTGGCAGGTGTTGCAGGTGCCCGGAGTGACGGTCGTGTGGCTGAAGTTGGCCGGCAGCCAGGCGTTCGTGCCGTGACACGAGTCGCACGAGGCCGTCGTCACGACGTGATTGGCGGGCTTGTGGGTCGCGTGGCAGGTGTTGCAGGTGCCCGGAGTGACGGTCGTGTGGCTGAAGTTGGCCGGCAGCCAGGCGTTCGTGCCGTGACACGAGTCGCACGAGGCCGTCGTCACGACGTGATTGGCGGACTTGTCCTTCGAGTGGCAGGTGTTGCACGTGCCGGGCGTCACCGTCGCGTGGTCGAACGTCGCCACCGCCCACGTACTCGTCCCGTGACAGCTGTCGCAGGAGGCGCTGGTCACGATGTGGTTCGCCGGCTTGTCGGTCGCGTGGCAGGTGCTGCACGTGCCGGGCGTCACCGCGGCGTGATCGAATCGGGCAGGTCGCCACGCGCGCGTGTTGTGACAGGTGTCGCAGGACTGGCTGGTCTGGATGTGGTTGGTTCTCGGGCGATCGGGCAGATGGCAGCTGTTGCAGGCACCCGGCGCTACGCCACTGTGATCGTACGTCGCTGGCGTCCAGTAACGCGTCGTATGGCAGCGGTCGCACGAGTCGGTCGTCGTGACGTGGCGCGCGTGCTTGCCCTTCGCGGTCACGCCGTTGTGGCAGCTTGCGCAACCGCCGGCCGCGACCGCGCTGTGGTCGAAGCGCGCGCCGGCGAAGCGGCGGGTATCGTGGCACTGGTCGCACGGCAGACTGGTCGGGATATGGCTGGCGCTCTTCGTCGTGGTCGCGCGTCCGCTTCCCGGTACATGGCAAGCCGCGCACGCGTGCGGCGTCCCCTTGAACACTCCCCGGCTGTGACAGGTGTCGCAACGCGCCTTGGTGTGGGCGCCGGTGAGCGGAAAGCCGGTCTGGAGGTGGTCGAAGCGGGCGTTGCGCGTGCTCGGCTGCGCGGCGTCGGCGGACAGCGCGAACAGCGCGAGCGCGGCGGCGAGTACCACGTAGGTGATTCGGCCAAGGCTGCGCGTGGTCTTCATGTCTCTCCCTCCGCCTTTCTTGTTACGCATCGGCTTGTTAGTGGCGGCGCTTCATCGCGCCCGATCTGATCGTCCCGAAATCCGACGTCACGTGGCAGCGCTCGCAGTACCGCCCGTACGCGCCGGCGTGCACGTCGTCGCCGTCGTGGCACGCGACGCACGCGCTCGGCGCCTCGACACGGCCTTTCATCGGGCGTTGGTGGCAGCTCTTGCACGCCAGGCGCTCGTGCCCGCCGTCGAGACGGAAACGCGTGCGCGCATTGTGGTCGAAGCGCCACTGCTTCCAGTCGCGCGCGTTGTGGCACTCCTCGCAGGCGGGGCCCAGCGTTCGCTTGTGGGCGTCTTCCTTCTCGTGGCACGCGACGCATTGCGTCGAGGCGTCCTTGAACGTCGCGGCGCGGTGGCACTCCTTGCACTCGAGCTTCGCGTGCCGGCCGAGCAACGGGAACCGCGTGAGGTCATGGTCGAAGCGGGTCGTTTTCCAGGAGCGCTCGTCGTGACACTGCTCGCAGCGTTGGCCCTGCTGTCCCCTGTGCTCGTCGTCCTTCTTGTGGCACGCATAACAGGTGGTCGCGAGCTTCTGCTGGTAGAGCGGCCCGGTATGGCACGCGGTGCATTTTGCCTGGCGGTGCTTGCCGAGCAGCGGATAGTCGGTCGCCCGGTCGTGGTCGAAGGTGATCGCCTTCCACTCCCGCTCCACGTGGCAAGTCTCGCATTTCGGACCGAACCGGCCCTTGTGGCCTTTCCTGTCGTCGTCCTTGCGGTGGCAGCTCACGCACGTCTGCCCGAGCTTTTGCCTGTAGAGGTCGCCCGTGTGGCAGGCCGTACACTTCGCGTCCCGATGGCGCCCGAGCAGCCGGTACTTCGTATCGCGGTCGTGGTCGAAGCGCAGCTGGCGCCATCCGTCCGCCACGTGGCATGTCTCGCACTTGCGCCCGAACCGGCCCTTATGCCCCTTCCTGTCGTCGTCCTTGCGGTGGCAGCTCACGCAGTCCTTCGCCGTGTTTTTGTAGCGTTCGCGGACGTGGCAGGCCTTGCACTCGACGTCGTAGTGCTTCCCCTCGAGCGGCCACCCGGTCTTGCTGTGGTCGAATCGGACCTCCGCCCAGCGGTTCTCGGTGTGGCAACTGCGGCAGTCCTTGCCCAGCCCGCCCTTGTGGGTGTCGTCCTTTCGATGGCACGCGTAGCAGTCAGATGGCGCGGCCCGGTGCTTCTGCCCGGCCCGATGACAGTCCCGGCAGGTCACTTCCGGCTTTCCGTGCGCGCCCTTGAGCGCAAAATCGGTCATCGTGTGGTCGAAACGGCGCTCGTCGAGCTTCACGATGTCCGCCTCCCGACCCTTGTGTTCGGTGTGGCACTTGCTGCAGGTGCTGTCCTCGAGCCGCCCGTGGAAGCCCCGGTTCCGGGCGACGTCGTCGGCCACCTCCCGGTGATCGTGGCATCCAAGGCAGAGGTCACGCTGGGCGTCGCGCCGGAACGGAACGTGGCACTGCTTGCACTCCGTTTCGAGGCGTTCATGACCCTTGATCACTTTTCCGGGCATCACCAGCGAGTCGAGCGGTCCCAGGTCGGCGAAGGCGCCCGTCGCGAGCAGTGCTGCCAGCCCGGCGATGAACCAGACGATGCGCATGTCCGCTTCGCCCCTCAGTACATGTGCACGGCGACGACATGGACCACTCCGCTAAACAGCAGGATGACCATCAAGGGAACGTGCAGCACGTGCCAGAGCGAGAACAGCCGTTCGTAGGCGCCGAACTGGGCGACGTCCGCGATGGCGCCGAGGTACGCGGCGATCAGGCCCTTGCCATGGCGGTAGGCGCGCCTCAGTGTGCGGCGATCCCACCCGCGCCGTGCTCCTTGCAGCCGGAGGGCCGAACGAAGCTCGCGCTTCGCATGCCGGTAATGCAGGCGCACGAGCACCGCCACGACCATGAGCCGCCATACGGCGGGGGCCCGTTCGTAAACGTGCAGCAGGCGCTCCTCGAGCCCGACGAGGCGCCGCTCGAGCGGGGGATGAAACCGCAGCTTGGAGCGGGCGCTCTCGCCGGACAGGCCGAGACGCGTCTTCACTTCGGCCAGCGTCGCGCGTCGTCCGTACAGCCCGTGGTGGATCTTCGCGTAAAGGAAGCGCCCGACCAGACCGCTCAGGGCCACGATGGCCATCGCGGCGAAGGCGACGGTGCCGTTGATCGAACCGAAGTGCAGCCGCGAGTGAAGGAGGATCAGCACCGGACCGGCGATGCCCAGGACCATGTGCCCCCGGAACCAGTGCTTGAGCGGAAGCAGCCGCTGCAGCCATCGCAGCCGTTTCGCGATCGGGTAGAGGAGCAGGACGAGCATGGCGATTCCGCCCGCGAGCCCGAGCGTGTAGCCCATGTCGTCGCCGGCGCGGTAGGGGATGCGCAACGCGAGCGCCGCAGCGACGGCAACCACCGCGAGAACGACGGGCAGGGCGCGGCGACCGTCCGACCGTCGCCGGCCCTGCGCCATCATGGTCTCGCTGCTCGCGCCCATGCTCAGCCGCCCGTCCCCGCTCGCGCCTGAGCGATCGCGCTCTCAAACAGCGCGCGATGGGCGTCTTCCGGGAAGCGCGCGAGGTGGGCCTCCCAGATGCGAATCGCGCCCGCCCGGTCGCCGAGACGCGCGCGCACCTCGCCCTGGTGCAGGCGCGCGAGCGGAATCAGTCGTGGGGTGAGTGTTGCCGCGCGGGCATAGAGATCGAAGGACTGTCGCAGCTCGGCGGCGTTTTCGCCGTGACCGAGGAGGTCAGCCCGCGCGAAAGCGATCTCGCCGTCGTTCGGACGGGCCTTGGCGAGCCGTTCCAGCACCTTCAGGCCGTCTGCGCGGCGGCCGAGCTCGTTGTAGGTCTGCGCGAGCAGGATCTGGGCGCCGACGTCGTCCGGATGCGCGGCGGACTTGGCCTCGAGACCGGGAAGGAGCTCTGCGAGGCTCGGTGCGAGAGCGGCGGGCGCCTTGTCGGCCGCGTGCCCCTTGGCAGGGCCGTCCGGCCGGGACAGGCCGCCCCAGACGTCGGAGAAGACCGGGCGGGAAGAGTTCTCTGAACCGAACCAGGCGGCAGCCGCGCCGACGCCCAGCATGATGAGCGCGACAAAAAAAACCGCCAGCCAGCGCGATCGCGGGCCGCGCAGAAGACTTCCCATTCGTACTCCCTGAATGCGTCCTTCATCCGGACGCTTTTATTAGTTGCTGCGCTCTCGGCGCTTTATGCGTATATAAGTACAAGTCGGCGCAATGCCTAGAGACGTTTCAGAAACAACGGACTGCCGGGTATGCCACTCCGACGGGCGTCTTAAGGAATCCTTAAGAATCGGACCATTCCAATGAGACTTTTCGAGTCGCCGTACCTGATCTATCTGGTACCCCTCCTGCTCGCGGTCGCCGTCTACCTGGTGCGCCATCGGCGGCGGGAGCACCTGAACGTCGCGCGACTGACGGAGGCCAGGGAGGCCGGCCTGACCGAGCCTGCGTCCCTTCACCCCCTCATCGACCCCCTGCGCTGCCTCGGCTCGAACGCGTGCGTGCGCGCGTGTCCGGAGGGCGACGTCCTCGGGATCATCCGCGGCCGCGCCGAGATCATCGACGCCACCCACTGCATCGGCCACGGCGCCTGCCGGGCGGCCTGTCCGCACGGGGCGATCACGCTCGTCTTCGGGACGGCGAAGCGCGGGGTCGACATTCCGCTCCTGTCGCCGACGTTCGAGACCAACGTTCCCGGCATCTACATCGCCGGCGAGCTGGGTGGCATGGGTTTGATCCGCAATGCCGTGGAACAGGGGCGTCAGGCGATCGACGCGATCCGCCGGCAGAAGGGGGCGAACGGCCAGCTCGACGTCGTCATCGTCGGTGCCGGCCCTGCCGGCTTCGCGGCGTCGCTGGCCGCCCACGCGCACAAGCTGCGCTACGCCACGGTCGAGCAGGAGTCCCTCGGCGGCTGCGTGTTCAGGTACCCGCGCGGCAAGATCGTCATGACCCAGCCGGCGACGCTGCCGCTCGTCGGCAAGGTGAAGATGCGCGAGACCACCAAGGAGGCGCTCCTCGGCTTCTGGCAGGACGTCGAGAAGCGTACCGGGGTACGGATCCGCTACAACGAGCGCATGGACGACATCGTGAAGACAGAGAAGGGTTTCCTGGTTAAAACGACCAAGGGAAGCTACGAGGCGCGCGCCGTGCTCCTCGCCATCGGGCGCCGCGGGACGCCACGCAAGCTCGAGGTGCCGGGCGAGGAGCTGCCGAAGGTCGTCTACAGCCTGATCGATCCCGAGCAGTACCGGGGCCAGAAGGTCCTCGTGGTGGGCGGCGGCGACGCGGCCATCGAGGCGGCGCTGGCCGTCGCCGAGCAGCCGGGCACCGCGGTCGCGCTGTCCTACCGCGGCGAGGCGTTCGACCGTGCCAAGCCCAGGAACCGGGAGCGGCTCGAAAGCATGTCGAAGGCCGGACGGATGAGGCTGTTGATGAAGTCCAAGGTGCGCGCCATTTCGGCCGACCGGGTGCAGCTCGACCACGACGGCAAGCCGGTCGAGCTCGGTAACCACGCGGTGATCGTCTGTGCCGGCGGCGTGCTTCCCACGCCGTTCCTGAAAAAGATCGGGATTACCGTGGAGACGAAGTACGGAACGGCGTAGCTATTCGACCGTCACCGACTTCGCGAGGTTGCGCGGTTTGTCCACGTCGGTGCCCCGCATGACCGCGGTGTGGTAGGCGAGCAGCTGAACGGGAATCGCGTGCACGACCGGCGACAGCACGCCGACATGGCGCGGGGTGCGGATCACGTGTACCCCGGCGCTCTCGCTGAAATGGCTGTCCAGATCGGCGAAGACGTAGAGCTCGCCGCCGCGCGCGCGCACTTCCTGCATGTTCGACTTCACTTTCTCGAGCAGCGAGTCGTTCGGCGCAATCACCACCACCGGCATGTTCGCGTCGACGAGCGCCAGCGGCCCGTGCTTGAGCTCGCCGGCAGGATAGGCCTCGGCGTGTATGTAGGAGATCTCCTTGAGCTTCAGCGCTCCCTCGAGCGCGATCGGATAGTGCACGCCGCGCCCCAGGAACAGCGCGTGCTCCTTCGGCGCGAAGCGCTCGGCCCAGAGCTTGATCTGCGGCTCGAGATTGAGGGCGTGCTGCACGCTGCCGGGCAGATGCCGGAGCGCGTCGAGGTGCGCAGCCTCCGCCGCGTCGCTCAGGCGCCCCTTGGCCTTGGCCAGGGCGAGGGTCAGCACGAACAAGGCGGCGAGCTGGGTCGTGAACGCCTTGGTCGAGGCGACGCCGATTTCCGCGCCCGCGCGCGTGTAAAACACCAGCCGTGACGCCCGCGGAATGGCGCTCTCGCGCACGTTGCAGATCGCCAGCTGATGGGGGTGACCCAGCTCCTTGGCCCGCTTGAGCGCCTCCATCGTGTCGAGCGTCTCTCCCGACTGGGAGATCGTGACGATCAGCTGCCGCGGATTGGGTACCGTGTCGCGGTAGCGGTATTCGCTCGCGATATCGACGGTGCAGGGGATCTTCGCGATCGACTCCAGCCAGTAGCGCGCGACGCTGCCCGCGTAGTAGCTCGTGCCGCAGGCGATGATCTGCACGCCTTCGACGTCCCGGAAAACGGACGCCGCCTCGCGGCCGAAAAGCGCGGCGTCCACTCCGAGGGTGACGACCGCCTCGATAGTGTCGGACAATGCCTGGGGCTGCTCGTAAATCTCCTTCTGCATGAAGTGGCCGTAGGGCCCGAGCTCCAGCGAAGCGAGCGAAAGGTCGGACTCGTGCACCTCGCGTTCGACCGGGGCGCCGTCGCGGTCGTACACGCGTACCGCCGAGCGGGTCAGCTCGGCGACATCGCCCTCCTCGAGGTACATCACCCGGCGCGTCGCGGAGATGACGGCGGAAACGTCTGACGCCACGAAGTTCTCGTTCTCGCCGAGGCCGATCAGCAGAGGGCAGCCGACGCGCGCGCAGGTCATGAGATCGGGAGACTTCAGGGAGACGACGGCGATCGCGTACGCGCCGACCAGGTCGCGCACGGCCTGCCGGGTGGCCTGGAGCAGGTTGCCCGACTGCGAGAAGTAATAGTGGACGAGGTGCGCTATGACCTCGGTGTCGGTCTGCGACTCGAAGCCGTAGCCCAGCTTCTCGAGACGTTCGCGCTGCGCGTCGTGGTTCTCGATGATGCCGTTGTGCACGACCGCGATCTCGTCGTGCGAGACGTGCGGATGCGCGTTCGGCTCGGTGACGCCGCCGTGGGTGGCCCAGCGCGTGTGGCCGATGCCGAGGAGCCCGTTCAGCCCCTCCGTCCTGGCCGCGCCTTCCATCTCCGCCACGCGCCCGACCCGGCGGACACGCCGGATCCCGCCGTTCAGCACGGCTACGCCCGCGGAGTCGTAACCGCGATATTCGAGGCGCTTCAGACCCTCGATGAGGATCGGGACCACATTGCGGTTTGCCACCGCGCCGACGATGCCGCACATAGGGGGTCAGCTCAGCGTTCTAAGTTATAAGTGATAAGTCGGGGAGCACGTGCGCGTGCACCGCAACTTATCACTTAGCACTCGTCGCTTCGCATCATTTCTTCCTGGTCGGGCGCTTCCAGCCCGGACGGGTCTTCTGCTCGGCGCGCGTGAGCGTGAGCTGACCGGCCGGCGCGTCGCGCGTGATGACCGAACCCGCGCCGATCGTGGCGTCCGCGCCGACCGTCACCGGCGCCACGAGCGCCGTATTCGAGCCGATGAAGGCCCGGTCCTCGATGACGGTCCGGTGCTTGTTCGCGCCGTCGTAGTTGCAGGTGATCGTACCGGCGCCGACGTTCACGTCACGCCCGACACGGGCGTCGCCGACGTACGTCAGATGATTGATCTTGCTGCCCTCGCCCACCTCGGCGTTCTTGATTTCGACGAAATTCCCGACGTGCGCATGGTCTGCAAGGCGCGTGCCAGGCCTGAGGCGGGCAAACGGGCCGATGCGACATTCGCGCCCCACGCTCGATTCCTCGAGCACCGATTGCGGCAGCACGACGGTGCCGGCGCCGATTTCGACGTCGCGCAGGTAGCAGTTGGGGCCGATGCGCGTCCCATCGCCGAGCACCACCCGACCCTCGAGCACCACGTTGACGTCGATCTCGACGTCGCGCCCGGCCGCCACGCTTCCGCGCACGTCGAAGCGCGCGGGGTCGCGCACCGTGACGCCCTGCTCCATCAGGGTGCGCGCCTGATTGTGCTGGTGCACCCGCTCCAGCTGCGCCAGCTCCGCCTTGCTGTTCACGCCTAGCGTCTCCCAGGGGGCCGAGGGCTCGCGGGCGGCTATCGTCAGCCCGTCGCCCGCGGCCATCCCGATTATATCCGTGAGATAGTACTCGCCCTGCGCGTTGTGGTTCGTGAGGCGCGCGATCCACCCCTTCAGGCGCGCGGCGGGAGCGGCCATGAAACCGGTATTCACCTCGTGGAGGGCGAGCTCCGCCGCACTCGCGTCCTTGCGTTCGACGATGCGCTCGATGCGCCCGTTTCCGTCCCGCACGATGCGCCCGTATCCGGCCGGATCGTCCAGCGTCACCGTCAGGAGCGAGACGCCGGAACCGCCCGCCGCCTCCACGAGCGTCTGCAGGGTTTCGCGGCGGATAAGGGGGACATCGCCGTAGAGCACGAGTACGGTCGCGGCGTCGGGTATGGCGGGCAGGGCCTGTCGGAGCGCATGCCCCGTTCCGTTCTGCTCCGCTTGCAGTACCCAGCGCACGTCTTCGCCGGGGCACGCCTCCCGCACCCGCTCGCCGCCGTGGCCGTAGACGACGTGGATCGCCCGTGGCGCCAGGGCGCGAGCGGTCTCGAGGACGTAGTGCAGCAGCGGCCGCCCGGCGAGGTCGTGCAGGACCTTTGGCCGGTCCGAGCGCATGCGGGTGCCCTTGCCCGCGGCGAGTACGACGATTTCGAGCGGGTGGGGCATGGACGGGCCTCTCGGGGGGAACAGCTGAATTATAGGAGAGGCCGGAAAAATGTTTACTGGAGGAGCGACCGCCCCTGCGCCGGGCGTCCCGAGACCCGCTCTTCCTCGGTCGCGTCGCGGATCTCCCGCACGGTCACCTCGAAGGCGATGGTTTTTCCGGCGAGCGGGTGGTTCGCGTCCACCGTAATCCTGCCGTCGCCGACGTCCGTGACCACGAGGTTGATCGTCTCGCCCTTGGCGTTCTGCGCCTCGAACTGGGCGCCCACCTGGCGTAGCTCCGGCGGCGCGTTCTCGATGTCGTCCGTGAACGTCTGCTTCGGATCGTGGCCGCCGAACGCCTCCTCCGGAGCCAGCCTGACGGTGACCGAGTCGCCGACCTCGCGTCCCTCGAGCGCCTGCTCGATTTTCGGGAAAAGATCGCTCGCGCCGCCGTGCACGTACTCGACCGGCAGGTCGTTGATCTCGACGATCTCCCCGCCCTGGTCCCTGATGCGGTACGTGATCGAGACGACCTTGTGCTTTTCGACGACGGCGTTCATCGCTATTTCTTCGCCCGCTCGCGCAGCTTCCGGATGGCGCGCAGCTGCGCCAGAGCGTCGGCCAGCTCGGCCTGCGCGCGCGCATAGTCGATGTCGGCCTGGCGGTTCCTGAGCGCCTCCTCGGCGCGCTCCTTGGCCTTGAGCGCCGCCGCTTCGTCGAGATCGCGGGCGCGCGCCGCGGTGTCGGCCAGCACCGTCACCACGTGCGGCTGCACCTCGAGCATGCCGCCCGACACGTAGAACTCGAGCTCCTCGGTCTGCGTCTTCACGCGTATCTCTCCGGGGCGCAGCCGAGCGAGCATCGGCGAGTGCCGCGAAAGTATGCCGACTTCACCCTCCACGAGCGGCGCGACCACGAGCTCGGCCGTACCGGAGTAGATACTCCGCTCGGCGCTTACGATGTCGACGTGCATGGTCATGGCCATATCAGTAGACCGGTAAGTAGATTGCCGCTGATGAACTTGTCACTTGTCGCTGCGTTTACAGCGTCTTTGCCTTCTCGAAGGCCTCGTCGATGGTGCCGACCATGTAGAACGCCTGCTCGGGCAGGGCGTCGCAGCCGCCGTCCACGATCATCCGGAAGCCGCGGATCGTCTCCTTGAGCGGCACGTACTTGCCCGGCGTGCCGGTGAATACCTCGGCGACGAAGAACGGCTGCGAGAGAAAGCGCTGGATCTTGCGCGCGCGGCTGACGGTCAGTTTGTCCTCTTCCGACAGCTCGTCCATGCCGAGGATCGCGATGATGTCCTGCAACTCCTTGTAGCGCTGCAGCGTCGCCTGCACGTCGCGCGTGGTCCGGTAGTGCTCCTCGCCGATGACGTGCGGATCGACCTGGCGGCTGGTCGAGTCGAGCGGATCGACCGCGGGGTAGATGCCGAGCTCCGCCACCTGGCGGGACAGCACGACGGTCGCGTCGAGGTGCGCGAAGGTGGTCGCGGGCGAGGGATCGGTCAGGTCGTCCGCGGGCACGTACACCGCCTGGATCGAGGTGATGGATCCGGTCTTGGTGGAGGTGATGCGCTCCTGCAGCAGACCCATCTCCCAGGCGAGCGTCGGCTGATAGCCCACGGCCGAGGGCATGCGGCCGAGCAGCGCCGAGACCTCGGTGCCGGCGAGCGTGTAGCGGTAGATGTTGTCGATGAAGAGCAGGACGTCGCGGCCCTCGTCGCGGAAGTTCTCGGCGACGGTGAGTCCCGTCAGCGCAACGCGCAGGCGGTTGCCCGGCGGCTCGTTCATCTGGCCGTAAACGAGCGCGACCTTGTCGAGCACACCGCCTTCCTTCATCTCATGGTAGAAGTCGTTGCCCTCGCGCGTGCGCTCGCCGACGCCGGCGAACACCGAGTAGCCGGAGTGCTCGATCGCGATGTTGCGGATCAGCTCCATCATGTTCACGGTCTTGCCGACGCCCGCGCCGCCGAAGAGGCCGACCTTGCCGCCCTTGGCGAACGGGCACATCAGGTCGATGACCTTGATGCCGGTCTCGAGCAGCTCGGCGGAAGCGGCCTGCTCCGCGAACGAAGGCGCCGGACGGTGGATCGGCATGGACTTCTCCGCCCCGACCGGGCCCTTCTCGTCGATCGGCCGGCCAAGGACATCCATGATGCGTCCGAGGGTCTTGGTCCCCACCGGGACCGAGATCGGCGCCCCGGTGTTGGTCACCGTGACGCCGCGGCGCACCCCCTCGATCGGGCCCATCGCGATCGCCCGAACGATGCCGTCGCCGAGCTGCTGCTGCACCTCGAGCGTGAGGTCGGCGCCGTCGAGCGTCAGCGCGTCGTACACCTTGGGCAGCTCCTCGCGCGGAAACTCGACGTCCACGACCGCGCCGATGATCTGCACGATCTTCCCGGAGCCCTGTGTCACTTTCGCGGCAGGTACGGCACTCATGCTTGCACCTCGAATAAGGGAATCGTTCTCAAACCGCCGCCGCGCCGCCCACGATCTCGGCGATCTCCTGCGTGATCGCCGCCTGGCGCGCCTTGTTGTACCGCAGGTTCAGCTCGTCGATCAGCGTCCCGGCGTTGTCCGATGCCGATTTCATCGCGACCATGCGCGCGGACTGCTCGGAGGCGAGGTTCTCGACCACGGCGTGGTACACGAGCGACTCGATGTAGCGGGTGAGCAGGTCGTCGAGCACCTCGCGCGCGTCCGGCTCGTAGAGGTAGTCCCAGTAGTGCTTGAGCTCCGCCTGGGATTCGCCCTCGACCGCGGGCAGCGGCAGGAGCTGCTCCACGACCGGGCGTTGCGACATGGTGTTCACGAACTGGTTGTACACGACGTAGAGGCGGTCGATGCGCCCGGCGCCGTAGGCGTCGAGCATGATCTTCACCGTGCCGATCAGATCCTCGATGCGGGGCGTGTCTCCCAGGTGCGCGGCGTGCGACACGATCTCGGCGCCCAGCCGCTTCAGGAACGCGAAGCCCTTCGTGCCGATGCTGCACACCTCGACGGGCAACTGCTTGTCGTGCCACTCCTTCAGCGTCGGCAGCAGCAGGCGGAACAGGTTGGTGTTGAGTCCTCCGCAGAGCCCCCGGTCGGAAGTCACCACGATGACGCCGACGCGCTTCGCTTCGCGCTCGATCCAGAAGGGATGCCGGTACTCGGGATGCGCGAAGTGCAGATGCCCGATCACCTGGCGGATCTTGGTCGCATACGGGCGCGCGGCCTGCATGCGCTCCTGCGCCCGCCGCATCTTGCTGGCGGCCACCATCTCCATCGCACGCGTAATCTTCTGCGTGCTCTTGATGGACTTGATCTGCTTGCGGATCTCTTTTCCGGCCGCCATGGGTGTGCCTTACCAGGTGTGGCTTGCCTTGAAGGTCTCGATCGCCTGACGCAGCGCCGTGGCGATCTCGTCGCTGTAGGCCGGCTCGGCATCGATGCGAGCCAGCAGGCCGGCGTGCTCGTTCTTCATATACAGATGCAGCGCATCCTCGAACGCGCGCACCTTCTTTACGTCGACGTCGTCGAGAAAGCCCTCGTTCACGGCGAACAGCGATACGGCCATTTGGGCAACGGTCATCGGCGAGTACTGCGGCTGCTTCATGATCTCCATGATACGCGCGCCGCGATCCAGTTGCTTGCGCGTCGTCGGATCGAGATCCGAGGCGAACTGCGCGAAGGCCGCGAGCTCGCGGTACTGCGCGAGCGCGAGGCGCACGCCGCCGCCGAGCTTCTTCACGATCTTGGTCTGCGCGGCGCCGCCCACGCGCGAGACCGAGAGTCCCGCGTTAATCGCGGGGCGCATGCCGGCGTTGAAAAGGTCGGTGTCGAGATAGATCTGCCCGTCGGTGATCGAGATCACGTTGGTCGGCACGAACGCGGAGACGTCGCCCGCCTGGGTCTCGATGATGGGAAGGGCAGTGAGCGAACCCGTCTTGCCCTTGACCGCGCCGTTCGTGAGCTTCTCGACGTAGTCGCCGTTCACGCGCGCCGCGCGCTCGAGCAGGCGCGAGTGCAGGTAAAAAACGTCACCGGGATAGGCTTCGCGCCCGGGTGGACGGCGCAGCAACAGCGAGATCTGGCGGTACGCCCAGGCCTGCTTGGTCAAATCGTCGTAGACGATGAGCGCGTCCTGGCCGCTGTCGCGGAAGTACTCGCCCATGGCGCACCCGGCGTACGGCGCGATGTACTGCATCGCGGCGGACTCGGCGGCCGTCGCCGCGACGACGATCGTGTGGTCGAGCGCCCCGTACTCCTCGAGCTTGCGCACCACGCCGGCGACCGAGGAGGCCTTCTGGCCGACCGCGACGTAGATACACACGACGCCGGTGCCCTTCTGGTTGATGATGGCGTCGATCGCGAGCGCGGTCTTGCCGGTCTGGCGGTCGCCGATGATGAGCTCGCGCTGCCCGCGCCCGATCGGGACCATCGCGTCGATCGACTTCAGGCCCGTCTGCACCGGCTGGCTCACCGACTGGCGCGCGATCACGCCGGGGGCGATCTTCTCGACCGGCGAGGTGCGGCCGGTCTCGATCGGCCCCTTGCCGTCGATGGGCGTGCCGAGCGCGTCGACCACGCGCCCGACGAGCTCGGGTCCGACCGGCACCTCCAGGATACGCCCGGTGGTGCGCACGCGGTCGCCTTCGGTGATGTGCTTGTACTCGCCCATGACCACGGCGCCGACCGAGTCGCGCTCGAGGTTGAAGGCGAGCCCGAAGGTATTGCCGGGGAACTCGATCATCTCGCCCTGCATGACGTCGGCCAGGCCGTGGATGCGCGCGATGCCGTCGGTCAGTCCGACGACGGTGCCCTCCGTACGGGCCTGGGTGGCCGCCTCGAACTTCTCGATGCGGGCGCGGATGAGGTCGCTGATCTCGCTGGGGTTGAGTGCCATGGTTGCGCTTCCGATTTATTCGCTGAGCTGGGCGGCAAGGGCGGCGAGTCGGCCCCGCACGGAGCCGTCGATGACGAGATCGCCCGCCCGAATCTCGAGCCCGCCGATGAGAGCGGGGTCGACCGTGACGGCGAGGTCCACCTCGCGGCCGAAACGGCGCTTGAGCGCCGCGAGGAGCATGTCCTGCTGCTTCGCCTCCAGGGGAAAGGCGGTGCGCACGTCGACCGCCACGCGCCCTTCGGCCTCGGCGCGCATGGCCTCGTACAGCTCCCGGATCTCGGGAACGAGCGAAAGGCGGCGGTAGTCGACCAGCAGGTGCACGAAGTTGCGGCCCTCCGTGTCGAGCTGCTCGCCGAGCACGTCGAGCAGCAACGCCACGAGACGCTCGCGCGCGAGGCGCGGGTCCCGGGCGAGCGCCGCGACCTGCGGGTCGGCCACAACCGCCTCGAGCGTCGCGAGCGCTTCCGACCAGCGCGCGTACTGGTTTCGAGCGCGCGCCAGCTCGAAGACGGCTTCGGCGTAGGGGCGTGCCGTGGTGCGGGTCTCGGCCATGCGCCTAGAGTTGCTTCACCACCGCCTCGAGCAGGCGGGCATGCGCCTTCGGATCTATCTCCTTCTCGAGTATGCGGGCGGCTCCGGCCACCGCGAGCTCGGCGAGACGCTCGCGCAGCATCTCGCGCGCGCGGTTGGTCTCCTGCTCGATGTCGCCGCGCGCCGCGTGCACGATGCGCTCGGCCTCGACACGCGCGGCGCCCTTGGCCTCGTCGGTCACCTCGGCGGCGCGCTTCTCGGCCAGCCCGATGATCTCCTGTGCATCGGCCTTCGCCTTCTTGAGCATTTCGAGGGCGCGCTTTTCCGCGAGTTCCAGCTCGCGCTTGCCGCGCTCCGCGGCCGCTAGCCCGTCGGCGATGGTTTTCTGGCGCTCGGCCATCGCGCGCGTGAGCGGCGGCCAGACAAAGCGCATGGTGAACCAGATGAGGAGGATGAAGACGAGCGATTGCCCGATCAGAGTGGCGTTGATGTCCACGTCCGGCCTCCGGGTTTGATTCTGGGTTAACCGCCGACCGCCGTGCGCACGGCCGCCGTGAACGGATTGGCGAACGTGAAGAACAGCGCGAGGCCCACGCCGATCATGGTCACGGCATCGAGCAGCCCGGCCACGATGAACATCTTCACCTGCAGCATCGGCACGGTCTCCGGCTGGCGCGCGGCGCCCTCCAGAAACTTGCCGCCCAACAGGCCGAAGCCGATGGCCGTGCCCATCGCGCCCATGCCGAGGATGAGTCCGACGGCGATGGCGGTCGAGGCCTGAATGTCGGCCAGCAGCGTTGCGAGTTCCATGTTTCCTCCTGTAGGAAAAGTGTTGAGAACCGGTCTAGTGCTCTTCGTGCGCGAGGCTCAGGTACACGATGGTGAGCACCATGAAGATGAACGCCTGCAGGGTGATGATCAGGATGTGAAAGATCGCCCAGCCGAGGCCGAGGATGACCTGCGTGAAAAGCATCACCCAGCCGGTTGCGCTCGTGAGCACCCCGGTCAGGGTCTGCCCGAGCAGGAACAGCGCGATCAGAACGAAGATGAGCTCGCCCGCGTACAGGTTGCCGAAGAGACGCAGGGAAAGCGAAACGGGCTTGGCGATCTCCTCGACGAGCCGCAGGAGCAGGTTGAACGGGATGAACCACTTGCCGAAGGGCGCGAGCAGCATCTCTTTCGCGTAACCGGCGGGTCCCTTGACCTTGATGCTGTAGAAAATGATCAGGAAGAAGACCGACAGCGACATCGCGAAGGTCGCATTGAGGTCGGTCGTCGGCACCACGCGCAGGTAATGGACGTCGGCCAGGCCGGCCAGCCAGGGCAGCAGGTCGACCGGGATCAGGTCCATGAAGTTCATGAGCCAGATCCAGACGAAGATCGTGAGGGCGAGCGGCGCTATCAGCGCGCTCCTGCCGTGGAACGTGTCCTTCACCTGCTGGTCGACGAACTCGACCATGATTTCGACGAAGTTCTGCAGACCGCCCGGCACACCGGGCGTGGCGCGCGCGGCGGCGAAGCGGAACAGGGCGAGGATCACGAGGCCGAGGAGGCCCGAGATGATCAGCGTGTCGAGGTGGAACGTCCAGAAACCGTCGCCCGCCCTGAGGTTGGTGAGATGGTGGACGATGTAATCCGTGGGTGTCTGCGTCTGCGTAGCCATGACCGGCTCACCTGCGCGCAAACCGCGAAAAGACCGGCAGCAGCGCGAGCCAGTAGGCAAGCAGCGCCACGGCATACGTGGCGAAGGCCGGCAGGAACGAAACGTCGAGCCAGACGATGGCGATCCAGAACAGGGCCGCCGTGATCACGATCTTCAGAAACTCGCCCACGTAGAATGCCCGAACAAACTGCCGCGGATTGCGGCCACCCCGCCGCGCGTATAGCACGGCCGCAAAATAAAGACTTGCCAGCGCGGCGATCGAGCCTCCCACCAACGCCGACCACGCGGTGCGCCAACCCGAGAAAATCAGGAGCCCGGAGGAAATGACGATCGCGACCACGAACTGCGCAGCCACGACTCTGTAGGCATCGGCTCGGAAATCCATCGCCAGATCATGCGGTGAGGAACGGTAGACGCCGCAACCGCTCCGCGCCGCCCGGCGAGACCCGCTTAAGGCGCGCGCAGTATAAGGAGGGCCCGCGACAGCGTCAAATGTACCTATTAAATAAGGTTATGCGATGCGCGCGATAGCTCGCGCCTATGCCCGGCCGGTGATGTTGTGCTGGAAGATTGCCTTGTGCACGTCGCCCACGCTCACGATGCCTACGAGCTTGCCGTTGTCGGCAACCGGCAACCGCCGAAGGCGATGCCGGAACATCATCGAGGCGGCCTTGAGGACAGGCATCGTGGGTTCCACGGCGTAGACGCGGGTGGTCATGAGGTTCTGGACTTTGAGGTTCACCACGTCCTTGTAGTCGCGCTCGAAAGCCTCGAAGTCGGCCACCTCGGGGTTACCCATGAAGTCCTGCAGGTCGGGAAACATCCCCCAGAGAATATCCTTTTCCGAGATCATCCCGACGATCCTGCCGTCGTCGTCCACCACCGGCATGCCGCTGATCTTGTTGAAGCACATCACCATGGCGACCTCCCGGATGAGGCTGTCCGGGTGGGCGGTTTTCACGGCGGTTGTCATGATGTCTTTGACGAGCACGGGTGGGAGGTCCGAATAGTTGAGGCCGGCAGTATAGGATTCGCGGTCCGAGAGGGTCAACGAATGTCCAGGAGCCGGAGCAGCGCCCTCACCGCCTCGTCCACGCCGGTCGGAGCCGGCGGCCGCGGCGCTGGCAGGCTGCGCAGCCGCTCCATCTCGTCGCCGAAGGCACCGTGCCGAAGCGCGTCGCGACCGATTTCGGCGGACCGGGCATTTTTCGCCATCCAGCCGATCAGCGCCGGCTCCTCGGGCCAGTCGCCACGACGTACGTAGACGATCGGCACCCCGTTGCAGGCCGCTTCGGCGAACGTACCGTAACCGGGTTTGCCCACAACCCCGTCCGACGAGGCGAGAACGTCGACGAAAGGGAGCCCGAGCGACTCGAAAGCGGTAAAGCCCGGCCGGTGAACGCCCCAGGAAGCCGGCACGACATAGTGCGCAGAGGCGCGCGGCCAGCCCTCGACCGGCAGCCGCAGTTCGATGCCGCCCGGCGCGATCATCACGACCGGCACGTTCGCCTCGAGGCCGAGTCGCGCGCGCAGGCCTGCCGGATCGCACCGACCGAGTCGTGCGACCGGCCCGATGGTGCGCGCGCGAGGGAGATCCGGCATCGGCATGCCGGGCGTGAGGCGCAGGAACGCTTCAGCGGCCCGGTACGCCGTCCGTATCTCTGCGTGTATGGTCCGCACCTCCGCCTGGTCGCCTGCGCCGGCGCGCTTCGCATAGTGCGCAAAGACATCGGCCCAGTTCAGCGAGCACATCGCAACCGCGGGCACGCCGGCGCGCGCCGCGCCCTCGAGCATCGCGTAGGGCACGTTGGCGAGCACGGCGTCCGCGCGGTCGCGCTCGACGGCCGCAGCGGCTTCATCGACCCGCCCGCTCCAGTCCCGGTGGAATGAGCGATACGCGGCCAGGCTTTCTCGCACCTTTACGTCGATGGCAGATCCCATGACCATGCCGACGTCGGTGTCCATCGGCAGGTAGCGGAACGGCCCGGCAAACCGGGCGGCGAGGAAGTCGTACGGGAGGCGCGTTGCGAGGGTCAGCGCGACGTCGGCACGCCGCGCTCGCAGGGCGTTCACCACCGGCGCCGTCTGCGCGGCGTGTCCGTAACCGTGCGAAGAGAGGGCGACGAGAAGGCGCGGCACCGCGCGAGGTTAGCGCGCGGAAGCGCCGGATGCTAACGCTGCGCGGTCGCCGCGGGCGCGGCGAGCAGGCGACCGGCCTGCTCGATCTCGAGGGCGCTCAACTCGGTCTTGAGGAGGTCCCGGCGCTTGGCCGCCGCGGCGTTGCCCTGTTCGGCAGCCCGCGTGTACCACGCAAGCGCCGTGACACGGTGGTCGGGAAGATGAAAACCGAACTCGTACAGCACTCCGAGCTCGTACTGCGCATCGACCTCGCCGCGCTCCGCGGCGACGCGCAGGGAGGCGAGGACAGGGTCGTCGGCGGCACGGGCAGCCGGCGCCAGGCAAAGGACCACCAAAAGGAACGCAGGAACGACTCGGTTCATGACGGTTCGGACGGGCATGGTCGCTAACATATATATGCTATAGCCGCCCGACCCGGCGCCCGCCACTCAGCGTATCCGGTTCAGGATGCCTTCGAGCTCGTCCAGCGTGTGGTAGTCGACCGTCAGTCGGCCCTTGCCGGTCTTGGAATGGAGGATGCGAACCTTGGCGCCGAGCTTCTCCGACAGCCGGTCCTGCAGCGCCCGCACGTCCGGATCCAGGGCCCGATTGTGCTTGCGCGGCGAGGGTCGCTCGAGCAGACGGCGGACGAGGTTCTCGGTCTCCCGTACGGAGAGGCCCTTTTCGACGACCTGGTGGGCGGCCTCGCTCTGGGCCCCGCCGCCGAGGGACAGCAGCGCGCGCGCGTGGCCCATGTCCATACGACCCTCCTCCAGCATCTTGCGCACGTCGTCGTTGAGCGCGAGCAGCCGCAGGAGGTTCGTCACCGCGGCGCGCGAACGCCCGACCGCCTCGGCGACGCGCTGGTGGGTCATGCCGAACTCGTCGATCAGGCGCTGGAGGGCACCCGCCTCCTCGACCGGGTTCAGGTTCTCGCGCTGGATGTTCTCGATGAGCGCGATCGCGATCGCGGCTTCGTCCGGGATGCGGCGCACCACCGCGGGCACCGTACCGAGGCCGGCCAGCTGGGCAGCCCGCCAGCGGCGCTCGCCGGCAATGATCTCGTAGCTCCCCGACGGCAGCGGACGCACCACGATCGGCTGCACGACGCCCTGCGCCTTGATCGAGGCGGCGAGCTCGGCGAGCGCTTCGGGGTCCATGTGGGTGCGCGGCTGGTACTTCCCGCGCTCGAGCAGATCCAGCGGCAACTGCTTGAGCTCGTCCTTCTCGTCGGCCGGCTGCAGGCCGGCGCCGAGCAGTGCGTCGAGGCCGCGTCCGAGGCGCGGCTTCTTGGTCATCATGCGGCCTCCTCGCGGTTCAGCATCTCGCCAGCGAGCGCCAGATAGGCCTGTGCGCCCTTCGACTGCATGTCGTAGGCGATCACGGGCTTGCCGTAGCTCGGCGCCTCGGCGAGACGGACGTTCCGGGGAATGATCGTGCGGTAGAGCTTGTCGCCGAAGTGCTGCTTGAGCTGCGCCGACACTTCGTTGTCGAGATTGTTGCGGGGATCGTACATGGTGCGCAGCAGGCCTTCGATCTGGAGCGAGGGGTTCAGCGTCTCGCGGATGCGCCGTATGGTATTGAGCAGCGCCGTCAGGCCTTCGAGGGCATAGTACTCGCACTGCATGGGGATCATGACGCTGGTCGCGGCAACGAGAGCGTTCACGGTGAGCAGATTCAGCGCCGGCGGGCAGTCGATCAGGATGTAGTCGTAGCTGGAACGGACCGGTTCGAGCGCGATCTTGAGGCGCCGCTCGCGCTGGTCGAACTCGATGAGCTCGACCTCCGCGCCGGAAAGACTCCCGTTCGCCGGCACGAGATCGTACCCGCCCTCGACGTTGACGCGCGCGGCCTCGACCGGGGTCTCGCCGATCAGCACCGTGTAGGTGCTGGCCTGCAACGTCGACTTGTCGACGCCGCTGCCCATGGTGGCGTTGCCCTGCGGATCGACGTCCACGAGCATGACCCGCCGACGCGTCCGGGCGAGCGACGCGGCGAGGTTGATGCTCGTCGTCGTCTTGCCGACCCCGCCCTTCTGGTTGGCGATCGCGAGGACCTTGCCCTTCACGCGGTTTGCCCGTCTGGTGTCGGCTCGAGGATCACAAGGTGGCGCGCGGCGTCGAGACCCGGCACCGAGAGCTCCACCACCTCCCTTACCCGGAAGCCCGTGCCGACCGCGGCGATCTCCTCCTGCGGATACACGCCCTTCATCGCGAGGACGGCGCCGCCCGGCGCGCACAGATGCCGAACGCTCGCCAGCATATCAGGAATGGCGGCGAAGGCGCGAGTGACGACCGTGTTGAAAGGCGCCGCCGGCCGATACTTTTCCGCCGCGCTCTGGACGATCTCCACGTTGGCGATTCCAAGATCGTGAACCGCCTGCGTCACAAAGCGGATCTTCTTCGAGTTGCTGTCGAGGAGCGTGAAGGCCACATCCGGCCGCGCGAGCGCGAGCGGGATGCCCGGCAGCCCGGCGCCGGTGCCGACGTCGATCACGCGCGGACCCCGCAGATGCGACAGCACCGACAGGCTATCGAGGACGTGGCGGCCGACCATCTGCTCGATCTCGCGCACGGCGGTGAGATTGTAGGCGGCGTTCCAGCGCTCGAGGATCTCGAGGAACGCCGCCAGCCGCGCCGGCGCCGACGGCGCGAGCGTCAGCCCCATCGCCGCAAGGCCCTGGCTCAGCTTCCTTTCCAGGTTCATCCGGCAACCGCTCAGGCGCTGCGGCGCTTTAGATGGATGAGCAGCAGCGAGATCGCCGCCGGCGTGACGCCCGAGATGCGGGCCGCCTGGCCGAGCGTTGCCGGACGGTGCTGCGCGAGCTTCTGCCGGACCTCTGCCGAGAGACCATGCACGCCCTGGAAATCGAGATCGCTTGGCAGCCGGGTATCCTCGTGGCGCATGCCGCGCTCGATCTCTTCGCGTGCCCGCTCGATGTAGCCGGCGTACTTCGCCTGGATCTCGAGCTGACTCGCGATTTCGGGATCGTCGATGCCGGGACCTGCGCCGGCGACGCGAATCAGATCCGCATAGCGCACCTCGGGCCGGCGCAAGAGCTCGAGCGCGGTCGCTTCGCGAGCGAGCGGGCCCCCGAGCGCCGCGCGCGCCTCGTCCTCGCTCAGCATTCCCGGGCGAACTCGCGTCGCCGCGAGACGCGACTGCTCACGCGCGATCGCGTCGCGTTTTGCTTCGAAACGCGCGAACCGCGCGTCGTCGACGAGACCGAGACGCCGCGCGACCGGGGTAAGACGCAGATCCGCGTTGTCCTCCCGCAGCAGCAATCGATGTTCGGCGCGCGAGGTGAACATGCGATACGGCTCGGTGACGCCGCGCGTGACGAGGTCGTCGATCAGCACCCCGAGGTACGCCTCGTCGCGGCGCGGCCACCACGGTTCGTGGTCGTCGAGCGAGCGCGCTGCGTTGATGCCTGCGATCAATCCCTGCGCCGCCGCTTCCTCGTACCCCGTGGTGCCGTTGATCTGCCCGGCGAAGTACAGGCCGGCGATGCACCGGGTCTCGAGCGAGGGCCTGAGGGCGCGGGGATCGAAATAGTCGTACTCGATCGCGTAGCCGGGCCGGGTCAGGACGGCCCGCTCGAAACCCGCGATCGAGCGCACCAGATCCCATTGCACGTCGAAGGGCAGGCTCGTGGAGATGCCGTTCGGATACACCTCGTACGTGTCGAGTCCCTCCGGCTCGACGAAGATCTGGTGACGTTCACGATCCGCGAAACGCACCACCTTGTCCTCCACGGAAGGGCAGTAGCGCGGCCCGACGCCTTCGATCACCCCCGCGTACATCGGCGAGCGATCGAGCGCCGAGCGGATGAGGTCGTGAGTTCGCCCGTTCGTGTAAGTGATGTGGCAGGGCACCTGGCGCGGGTGCTCGTGCGGGTCGCCGAGGAACGAGAAGACGGGAACCGGCTCGTCGCCCGGTTGCGCCGTCATGGCCGAATAATCGAGCGTGCGGCCGTCGAGCCGCGGCGGGGTGCCGGTCTTGAGTCGGCCGACCGGCAGGCCGAGGTCGCGCAAGCGCGCCGCGAGGGCGTTCGCAGGCGGGTCACCCGCCCGCCCGCCCTCGTAGTTCGAGAGACCGATGTGTATTCTGCCCCCGAGAAAGGTTCCGGTCGTCAGCACGACCGCGCGGGCGCGAAAGCGCACGCCCATTTGCGTGACGACACCGGCGATGCGGTCGCGCTCGACCACGAGATCGTCGACGGCCTGCTGAAAGATCGTGAGGCGGGGAATCCCCTGGAGCAGGGCTCGTACGGCGCTCTTGTAGAGCGAGCGGTCCGCCTGGGCGCGCGTCGCGCGCACGGCCGGCCCCTTGCGGCTATTGAGCACGCGGAACTGGATGCCGGCGCGGTCGGCCGCCCGGGCCATGACACCGCCCAGCGCGTCGATCTCCTTGACGAGGTGTCCCTTGCCGATTCCTCCGATGGCGGGGTTGCACGACATCTGCCCGATGGTCTCGACGTTCTGCGTCAGCAGCAACGTGCGTGCGCCGGCACGGGCCGCGGCGGCCGCGGCTTCGGTACCGGCGTGACCGCCGCCGATGACAATGACATCGTACGATTCGGGGTGAAGCATGTGCGCAACGCGGGAAAACCGGCGGGGATCATAACACCCTGTGTTTGGGACGGTTAAGCACGGGTCCGCGAGGCCAGTTGCTACAATGAGATGAGACCCGATTCGATGCCGCTTCGCCCATGTCCCGCGCCAGCTTCGTCCCCGAATCCGACCGGCCGCGTCTCGCGCTCGACAGCGCCCTGCGCGCCATCGCGCAGGTCATCGTCGGCAAGGAGCGCCAGGTCCGTCTCGCGCTCGCCTGTCTGCTCGCGCGGGGCCACCTGCTGATCGAGGACCTGCCGGGCGTCGGCAAGACCACGCTGGCGCACGTGCTCGCGCGCGTCCTCGGCCTGGAGTTCACCCGAATCCAGTTCACGAGCGATCTGCTTCCCGCCGACATCCTCGGCGTCTCGATCTATCAGCCCGGGGCGGAGCGGTTCCAGTTCCATCAGGGACCCGTGTTCACGCAACTGGTGCTGGCGGACGAGATCAACCGGGCGACGCCCAAGGCGCAGAGCGCGCTGCTCGAGGCCATGGAGGAGCGGCAGGTCACGAGCGACGGCACCACCTACAAGCTGCCCGAGCCGTTCTTCGTGATCGCCACGCAGAACCCGCAGCACCTCATCGGCACGTTCCCGCTGCCGGAATCGCAGCTCGATCGGTTTCTCATGCGGATCGAACTCGGTTATCCGGATCCGGCGGCTGAGCGCGCGCTGCTCAAGGGGCGCGACCGGCGCGAGCTGCTCGAGGCGACGCAACCGGTCGTCGACATTCCCACCCTGGCCGGCTGGCAGCAGCGCGCCGCGCGCGTTCACGCGTCGGACGCACTGCTCGACTACGTGCAGGCAGTGATCGAGGCGACCCGGACGTCGGGGCTCTTTACGCAGGGCCTCAGCCCCCGTGGCGGTCTGGCGCTCCTGCGCGCCGCCCGCGCCTGGGCGCTGCTCGAAGGACGCGACATGGTGCTGCCCGAAGACGTGCAGACCGTCGCGCCCGCCGTGGTCGCGCATCGCGTCCGCGCGTCCTCCGAGATCCCAGGGCGCGAAGCCGTGCCTCGACTGCTCGCCGCCGTACCTGTGCCGTGACGGCGCCGCCCGGCGCAGGCTCGCACACCCTCGGCCTGCGCTCGCTCTACATTCTCCCGACGCGTCACGGGCTGCTCTACGCGGTCGTCCTCT
Source organism: Sulfurifustis variabilis (assembly GCF_002355415.1). Lineage (GTDB taxonomy): Bacteria > Pseudomonadota > Gammaproteobacteria > Acidiferrobacterales > Sulfurifustaceae > Sulfurifustis > Sulfurifustis variabilis. The sequence goes on from NZ_AP014936.1 coordinate 3,952,273, forward strand.
TCGTCATGCTGGTGGCGGGGATCAACTACGGCAACGGGCTCGCCTACGGGCTCGCCTTCCTGCTCGCCGGGATCGGGCTCGTCATCATGCTCAGGACGCATCGCAACCTGCACGGCCTCAGGCTGGCGCCCGGCGTCGCGCATCCGGTTTACGCCGGGGACGTTGCCCATTTTTCAATTCGAATCGAGAACGTAGGAGGACCCGAACGGTTGGCGGTGGTGGTGGAAGGGGGCGATTCGGCGGTGCGCGCACAAGTCCCCGCGGGCGCGTCGGTGGCCCTCGACGTTCCCGTGCGCAGCGCGCGCCGGGGATGGCTCTTTCTCCCGCCCCTGTCCATGCGCACGCGTTTCCCGCTCGGGCTCTGGCACGTGTGGTCGCGCCGCCTGGCGCTCCCCCAGCGCTGTCTGGTGTATCCGCGTCCCGCCCCGGCCGACGGGGCACTGCGACTCGCGGGTCCTGCGACCGGCGAGGGAAGGAACGTCGGCGAAGGGGACGATTTCGTCGGTCTCCGCGAGTATCGCCACGGTGATGCGCCGCAACACGTCGCGTGGAAGTCGGTCGCGCGCGGACAGGGCTGGTACACGAAGGAGTTCGGCGGCTCCGGCACGACGCCGGTCTGGATCGAGTGGGATGCTTTTCCGCAACTCGACCTGGAGATGCGGTTGAGCTTGCTTTGTCGCCTCGTCCTCGACGCCGAGCGGCAAGGCCACGTGTACGGGTTGCGGCTCCCGAGCGGGGAACTGGCACCGTCTCATGGCGATGCACATCGCGACCGGTGCCTCAGAAGACTCGCCCTGTTTCCCGAGGCATCGTGAGCCGCTCCACCGTTCCATTGACGCCGGTACAGCGGCAAGGCCTCGCCTGGCTCCTGCTCGGTGGCGCTGCCGCGCTGCTTCCGCTGGGGCGCGAACTGCCCTGGTGGGCGGTGGCGGCCTTCGCGGGACTGCTGTGTTGGCGCCTCGGCATCGACCGTCGGGGCTGGCCCGCGCCCGGTCGTCTGCTTCGCGTCGCCTTGGCCGCATTCGGCGTGGCCCTCGTGTACGCGCGCTACGGGAGCTTCCTGGGGCGTGATCCCGGAATCGCGCTCCTGGTCTGGCTGACGGGAACCAAGGCGCTCGAGCTGACGGACGAACGGGACGCCATGCTTTGGGCGTTTTTGCTGTTCCTGCTGCTGCTCGGCGGCTTTCTCTACGACCAGTCCCCGCTACACGCTTTCTATGCGCTCGTGGTCGTGGTGCTGGTGGTCGCAGGAATGATGCGCCTGCATGAGGACCGGCCGCTCACACCCGTCGCGCGGTTCCGTTACGCGGCGGTCGTGGTGGTGCAAGCCTTGCCGCTGATGCTCCTCATGTACGTGCTCTTCCCCCGCCTGCCTGCGCCTCTCTGGTCCTTGCCGAATCCCTCGCGCGCGGCCCTGACCGGCATGTCGGACGAGATGCGCCCCGGCAGCATCGGCGAGCTGGTGGCGTCCGGGGCGATCGCTTTCCGGGTGCATTTCGACGGCGCACGGCCGGCGACCACGGACCGCTATTGGAGGGTCCGGGTGTTGTGGGACACCGACGGGCGTGTATGGCGCACCGGAGCCAGCTATGACGAGTCGCCGGGGTTCGAGCCGCTCGGCGATCCTGTCGCGTATCGGGTCATGCTCGAGCCTACGGGGAAAACGTGGCTCCCCGCCCTCGATATGCCGGTCATCGCGCCGGCCAACACCCGGATCCGGTCGGGCCGGGTGCTCGAACGGCATCAGCCGGTCAACGAGCGCGTGGTCTACGTGCTGCGTTCCCATCCGCGCCATCGGACCGGCCCGCTACCCGCCTGGGAACGACGCCGGGCGTTGGCCGTGCCGCCGACGAGCGAACGCGTGCGTGCCCTGGCACGGTCATGGCGGCAAGCGGCCGAAGGCGACGACGACGTCGTGCGTGCGGCGTTGCAGTACTTCCGCAAGGAATCTTTTCGCTACACGCTGTCGCCCCCCCGGCTCGGTGACGACCCGGTCGACGAATTCCTGTTCGAGACACGGCGCGGCTTCTGCGAACACTACGCCGCCGCCTTCGCGACCCTGATGCGGGCGGCGGGCGTGGCCACGCGCGTGGTGATCGGTTACCAGGGGGGCCTCTACAACCCCACCGGCGATTACGACATGGTGCGCCAGTCGGATGCGCACGCCTGGACCGAGGTGTGGCTCGCGCCGCGGGGCTGGGTGCGTGTCGACGCGACCGCAGCCGTCGCGCCGGAGCGCGTGGAACAGGGCATCGAGTCCGTCGTCGCGGAGGGCGCCGAAGCACGGGCCGGCGAGCCCGCGCGCTTCGAAGCGCGGTGGCTGGCGCGCGCCTGGCAGCGGGCCCGGTTCACCTGGGACTATGTCAATCTCTCCTGGTTCTACTGGGTGAAGGACTACGACGAGAACCGCCAGACGCGGCTCCTCGACAGGCTGGGGCTTCGGGACTCCGCGGGGCTCGTGCTGGTCGCTGGCGTGATGGGCCTGGTCCTCGCTTATGCCTTGGGAGCCGGCCGACGGCGTCGCCCGGGCGATCCGCTGGCGCGCATCTATGATCGCTACTGCCGCAAGCTCGCGCGCGCCGGTCTCGCGCGCGATCCGCATGAGGGGCCGCTGGACTACGCGCGCCGAGCCGCTGCCCGCTGGCCGGAGCAGCGTGCCGCGATCGTGGCGATCACTTCGCGCTACGTCTCGTTCCGCTACGGCAGCGCCCAGGCCTCGCCCCGCGAGCGTACCGCCCTCGCTCGCGCGGTCCGTCGTCTGGCGGTGCCGCGCGCGCGCTGATCATTTGCCGATGCAGAAGCTCGTAAAGATCCGGGAAAGCAGGTCCTCGGTAGTGAATGCGCCGGTTATCTCGCCGAGGACGCGCTGCGCCCCGCGAAGCTCTTCGGCCAAGAGCTCGCCCGCGCGCTGATCGGCCTGTTCGGCGGCGAGGTCGAGGTGGGTGCCGGCGCGCGCCAGCGCGTCGAGGTGGCGCCGGCGCGCAATGAACCCGCCCTCGCCCGCCGGCTGATACCCCATGCGATGCTTCAGATGTGCCCGGAGCGCATCGAGCCCGGCGCCCGACTTGGCGGAGATCGCGAGCGCGACTCCGGCCGGCGTGACGAATTCGCCGGCCGGCCGGCCGGTCAGGTCGATCTTGTTGTAGAGCAGCGTGCGTGAAATATCGGCGGGGACATGCGAGAGGAGCGACGCCACGTCGTGATCCCGTTCGTTGTCGTCGAGGACCACGAGCACGTGATCGGCGCGCGCCATCGCCGCGCGGGCGCGAGTCATCCCTTCGCGCTCGATCGCTTCGCCGCCCTCGCGCAAGCCTGCCGTATCGAGCACGTGCACCGGCAACCCGTCGATGGCGATATGCGCTCGCACGATGTCGCGCGTGGTGCCCGCCGTCGGACTCACGATCGCCGCTTCTTCCCGCGCGAGCGCATTGAGCACGCTCGACTTCCCCGCGTTCGGCGCTCCGGCCAGAACGAGCGTCATGCCCGCCTGAAGCAGCGCGCCTTGCCGTGCATTCCGCGTCAGGTTCGCGAGACGGGAGCGGATCGCGGCGAGCTCGTCCCGCACTCGCGCGTCGGCGAGAAAGTCGATCTCCTCTTCCGGAAAATCGATCGCCGCTTCGACATGCGTGCGCAGCGCGACGAGCGCCTCGACGAGCTCGTGTACTTCTTGCGAGAACGCGCCGGCCAGCGACCGCGCGGCGGAACGCGCGGCAGCCTCGGAACTCGCGTTCACGAGGTCCGCGATGGCCTCCGCCTGGGCGAGGTCGATCTTGCCGTTGAGAAAGGCGCGCTCCGAAAACTCGCCCGGGCGGGCAAGGCGGGCGCCGAGCTGAACCAGGCGCGCGAGCAACATATCGAGGACCACGGGCGAACCGTGGGCGTGCAGCTCGAGCACGTCTTCGCCGGTAAACGAGAACGGCGCCGGAAAATAGATCGCGAGGCCGCGATCGATCTCGCGGCCGGCGGCATCGCGGAAGGCGCGAAACGCGGCGTGCCGGGGGGCGGGCACGTCCCCGAGGAGCACGGACGCGACCGCGCGCACGGTCGGTCCGGAAACGCGTAACACTCCGATCCCGCCGACTCCGGGCGGCGTCGCCACGGCGGCGATCGTGTCGCCGGCGGTCACGATGTCAGCCGGACTTGGCCTCGATGACGCGGGTGATCCGCCACTGCTGCAGAATCGACAGCAGGTTGTTGACCACCCAGTAGAGCACGAGGCCGGCAGGGAAGAAGAGGAAGAAGATGCTGAACACGACCGGCAGGAACATGAACACCTTCTTCTGAATGGGATCCGCCGGCTGCGGGTTGAGCCACTGCTGAATGTACATGCTCACGCCCATGATGACCGGCAGCACGAAGTATGGATCGGGCGTCGAGAGGTCGCGAATCCAGAGCACAAAGGGAGCCTGGCGCATCTCGACGCTTTCGAGCAGCACCCAGTAGAGCGCGATGAAGACCGGGATCTGGATCAATATCGGAAGACAGCCGCCGAGCGGGTTGATCTTCTCGGTCTTGTAGAGCTCCATCATCGCCTGATTGAGCTTCTGGCGGTCGTCGCCGTAGCGTTCCTTGAGGCTCGCGAGCTTGGGCTGGAGCTTCTTCATGTGTGCCATCGATTTGTAGCTCGCCGCCGACAACGGATAGAACGCGAGCTTGATGAGCACCGTGAGAATGACGATCGCCCAGCCCCAGTTACCCACCCAGCGGTGGATGAGCTCGAGCAGCCAGAAGAGCGGCGCGGAGATCACCGTCAGCCATCCGTAGTCGACGGTGAGCTCGAGCCCGGGAGCGATGTCTTCCAGGCGATGCTGCTCCTTCGGCCCGACGTAGAGCGCCATCGCGACCCGACCGGTTTCGCCCGGCGCCACGCGCGCCGGGGTCAGCGCCTTGGTGCCGAGAACGTAACGCTGACCGGGCAGCACGTCCGTATAGAACTGATTCTTGTCCGCGTCCGCGATCCAGGCGCCCACGAAGTAGTGCTGAAGCACGGCAACCCAGCCGTCCGGTGTCTCGCGTCTGAGCGGCTTCGCCGCCATGTCGTCGAACGAAATCTTCTGGTACTTGTCCTCCGGCGTGTAGATGGCTCCGCCCGTGTAGGTCGGTATCGCGAAGAGTCCCGGCGCCTGCACGTAGGAACGAACGAGCTGACCGTACAGGTATCCGATCCACTCGCGCTTGGTCGTGTTCTCGACGGTGTACTCGACGGTGATGAGATAGCTGTCGCGGCGGAACACGTAGGTCTTCGTGTAGCGTGTGCCGTCCGGTGCCCGCCACGTCAGGGGGACACGCAGCTCCTGCTCCCCGTCACCGAGCCGGTAGCGTTGCTCGGCCGCCCGATAGTGCGCCTTGTGAGTGGGGAAGTCGGCGGTGTGTCCGACGATTCCGGATTGCGCGACGAAGGTCTCCTGCTCGGTATCCTTGAGCAGCGCAATGGGCTCGTCGGGCTTGTCGACCGATACCGGGTGTTTGAGGAGCAGCAGGCGCCGCAAGTCGCCACCGGCGGTGTCGATCTCCGCTCGGATAACGTCGGTCACCACCTCGACGCGCTCGGCGCTGGGGAATGCGAGCGGCTTGGCCTCGACGGGGGCCGCCTCTCCGGGAAGCGCCGGCGCGGCGGGAACGGCGGCCTCCGGTGCAGGCGCCTGCGTGGGCGCCTCGGCTGCGGGCGGAGCGGCCGCGTGCTCTCGTTCCCATGCCTGCCAAATCAGCATGAGCACGAAGGCGAGCGCGACGAAAAGAACCAGCCGGTAATTGTCCATGGGTCAGCGTACGATGCGTGGACTCGCTTCCGGAACGGGGTCGTAGCCGCCCGGGTGCCACGGGTGGCACCGCGCGATGCGGCCCACACCGAGCCAGGTACCCCGCAGGGCCCCGTGAATCTGGATGGCCTCGAGCGCATAAGCCGAGCAGCTCGGATGAAAGCGGCAGCGCTGCCCGAGCAACGGGCTGACCAGATAGCGGTAGCCCCGCAGGAGGAAGATCAGCAGCGAGCGCATTTGGAGGAGGCGGTTCGCCAGTGGCGTTGCAAGGCATCGGCTCTGGCTTGCGACGGGGCGGCCGCCGCTGCGGTGTGAGCGATAACGACGACGTCGAGACCGGCTAGCATGCTTTGATGCAAACGAAAGGATTCGCGAATGTGGCGCTTGATGCGGTTGCGCTCAACCGCCTTGGATGAAACCCGGCGCGATACGGCAGTGCCGAGCCGACCGTGCGGGAGCCCGTTGGGCGCGGCGTAGACCGTGAAGAGGGCGTCCCGGAGCTTGAGTCCGGCACGCGTCGTGTCGCGGAAGGCCGCGGGCTGCCGCAAGCGAAGGTCGCGCGGCAGGCCGAGCGGGTTTCGCGACAACCCCTCAGGCGCTCAGCCGAGCGCGGCCCTTTGCACGGCGGGCCCGGAGCACGGCACGGCCGCCGGCCGTGCGCATGCGCGCGCGAAAACCGTGTGTCCGCTTGCGCTTGAGTACGCTGGGCTGGTAGGTGCGTTTCATCGTCCTGAGCTTTCCGGAGCGTGCTGCGATCGAGGGGCGGCACGTTACTTTCTCGCA